>JBBRUE010000886.1:0-3230 GCA_038248085.1 Myxococcales bacterium
ACCAACCTCCCCGACAGCTGCGGGCCCTTCGCGTGGCACCTGTGGAGCCGCGCCTCCGACGGCACCTGGGCGAAGACCGCCGCCACCGTGCGCTCGTTGCGCGGCGCGCACACCCTGGCCCCGACCGCCGAGGTGACGGCGCTCAGCGCGGTGTTCGAAGGCAGCGGCGTGCGCATCGCGTGGATGCCGCCCGAGGCCTCGACCGCCTTCGAGGGCGTCACCGTGCTGCGCAAGCGGGGAAGCGCGCCCACCACCGCGACCGACGGCACCGTCGTCTACAGCGGGCCCTCGTCGAGCGCGACCGACCCGCTCACCTTCCTCTCGTCGAGCGAGCCGACGTACTACGCGGTGTTCAACTGCAACGCGTGCGGCAAGTGCGGCCTCACCGCCCCGAGCCTGGCCATCACCGCGCCGGGCGACGGGGGCACCGGCCTCACCATCACCGGCCTCACCGCGCAGCTCAGCGCCGATGGCCAGCGCGTGGAGCTCGCCTGGACCAGCACCGCGCCGCAGGTGAAGGTGGTGCGCACCCTCAACGCCGCGCCCACCGGCCCCACCGACCTGTCGGCGATCGCAGTGTTCGACGGAGCGGGGACCAGCGCGAACGAGCGGCTCGACAAGCTGCTGCCCAACCTCCCGCTCGAAGCCCGGCGCTACACGTACACCGCGTGGGGATGCATCGGCGCGGCCTGCAGCGCGACGCCCGCGACGGTGAACTTCACCTTCACCCTCAAGCAGGCCCTCAAGGGTGGTGGCTACACGCTCTTCTTCCGCCACGCGACCGCCTCCACCTGCGTCGACCAGACGGCGCTGGGGAACGCGAGCACCACCACGTCCCCCAATTGGTGGAAGCGCTGCGACACGAGCTGCGGCACGGCGACCGCGATGCAGCTCACCCCGGCCGTGTCCGACCCGGAGATCGCCGCGGTGCAGACCTTCTTCGCGGGCAATGGGCTGCCGGTCAGCCGCTTCCTCTCCAGCGAGTTCTGCCGCGCCCTGCGCACCGCGGAAGGAATTCAGGCCGACGGCGGGGTGGTGGAGCAGACGCCCACGCTGACGTACTTCGTCTACGACGAGGCCAATCGGTGCCGCGACGCGAGCTCGATGCTCAACGCGCCCCCGGCGATGGGCACCAACGTGGTGCACGTCGGCCACGGCGACTTCCCCGCGTCCTGCCCGGTGCTCGACTCGCTCAACCCCGCGGAGGCCGCCATCTACAAGCCGACCCTCGGTGCGCCGCCCCGCTACCTGGCCCGCGTGGGCGCGACGCAGTGGGGCAGCCTGCCGTGAGGGACGCTCGAGGTCCGCTGAAGACGCTGATCCGCAAGATCGCCGCCGCGGTGCTGTTGGTCCTCACCGCGCTCCTCGGCCTGCTCTTCGTGACCTCGCCGGTGGACCCCGTGGCGTGGTCGCCTCCCGCTCGCTCGGCGCTCGAGGGGCCGTATGCGCCGAACGATCGGCTCCAGCCCGTCGAGTGGTGGGCGAAGGCGCTCGTCGGCCCGGAGGCGATCACCATCGCCCCCGACGGCGCCCTCATCGCCGGCCTCAAGGACGGCCGCGTGGTGAAGCTCAAGGTCGGCGTCGACGCGCCCGAGGTGCTCTTCGACACCAAGGGCCGCCCGCTGGCGATGGCCTGGCACCCCGACGGCCGCCTCATCGTCTGCGACGCGCATGCGGGCTTGCTCGCGGTCGACCCGGCCGGGAAGATCGAGACGCTCGCCACCGGCTTCGGCGGGCTCCCGTTTCGGTTCGTCGACGACCTCGCGATCACCAGGGCCGGCGTCATCTACTTCTCAGACGCGTCGGCGCGGCACTCCATCGAGGCGTTCACCGAGGAGCTGCTCGAGCACCGCACCACCGGCCGGGTGCTCAAGTACGTGCCCGCCACGAAGGAACTCTCGCTGGTCGCCGACGGCTTCTCGTTCGCCAACGGCGTCGCGCTGTCGGGCGACGAGTCGTTCCTGGTGGTGGCGGAGACCGGCAGCTACCGGCTGTGGCGCATCGGGCTGACCGGCGAGCGCGCGGGGAAGAAGGAGCTCTTCACTGAGTCGCTGCCCGGCTTCCCCGACAACGTGCGGTGGTCGCCTTCGCGCAATGGCTTCTGGGTGGCGATCGGCAGCCCGCGCAAGGCCGAGGTCGACGCGCTGGCCTCGATGCCCAACGTGCGCCGCATCGTGGCCGCGCTCCCGAAGGTGCTGCAGCCGAAGGCGGCGCGTCATTCGTACGTGCTCTTCGTCGACGCGAGCGGAAAGCCGGTGGAGTCCTTCCAGCACGAGGCGCCCGACAGCTACTCACCCGTCGCCTGCGCCACCGAGCACGAGGGCTGGCTCTACCTCGGCAGCTTCGCGCGCGAGGGCGTCGCGCGCTTCAAGCTGCCGTAGTGGGTCGCTGCGGTCTTGCCGGGGCCGGCGACGACGCGCTCAGTACCAGGCCTGCTCGACGGGCACCTTCCCCACCCCGGCCTGGAGCGTCGCGAGCTGCGCGGCGCTCAGCGGAGGCCCCACGAACTTCACCGGGTCGGGGAAGTGCGGGCGCACCCGCACCTTCGCCACGCAGCCCGCCGGGAGCGCGCCCAACCCACGGGCGATGCGCGCCAGCTCGTCGTCCATGCGGTTCCACACGCGCAGCTCGACCAGGCCCTCGGCGGTGAACGGCGCGCTGAAGTGGAGATTGCCGAACGACACCGAGCGCAGCTGCGACAGCCGCTTCGCCGCCATCAGCTTCGCCAGCCCCGCCTCGTTGGTGCTGCTGGAGTTGACCTGCAGGACCCGCAGCGAGGGCAGGGCGGCGATCACGGCGTCGGGGTCGAAGTCGGGCGTGGCCTGGCAGGTCAGGGTCTCGAGGGGCAGGCCCTCGAGCGTCTTCGCCGCCGGCGCCCAGCCCACGGTGAGCCAGGTCAGCTTCGCGAGGCCGTCGAGCTCCGCCGCGAGGTCGAAGTCCCGCTGCCACCCGAGCAGGGCGAGCTTCTCGAGGTTGACGAGCGGTCGCAGGGCACCCGCGGGTGGGAGCGCCTGGGTCCCCAGCTGGAGTCTCTGCAGCGCCCCGAGCCCGGCACAGAGCGCGGCGCTCACGGGCGTGCGCCGTTCGGCGGGCAGCATTGCGTCGGCGAGTGAGAGCGCCCGAAGCCCCGTCAAGCGCGCGAGATCGGCCGGCAGGGGCACGAAGCGCAGGCCCAGTTCGCGCCACGGCAGCTCCGACCCGAGGCCGTGGATGAGCTCGAAGCTGATCCC
>JBBRUE010000887.1:0-3228 GCA_038248085.1 Myxococcales bacterium
ATTGGGCATAGCCCGCCCCGACCGCGAGCTTTCGTGTCTCCTCGGGGCGATGAAGGTGGGTCGCGAGCTCGCTACGACTTCGCCACCTGGCTCGATGACGCCACCCGAATGGAAGTCGGGGCTCGCGTTGGCAGTTCAAGATCTCGCCCGCAACCTCGAGCCGACGATGACTGCAGCGGCTGCCGTCGACCGCGCCTGGCGCGCCAGCCGACCGGCAGTCGTCATCCTCGGAGATCCAACGACAACTGAGGCCGGCCTCGCGTTGGCGGCCGCACAGGCCTCTGGGACGCCATCGGCGTGCATCCAACATGGCCTGGTGGTGGCGGGGGATCAGATCTGGGCAAGAACCCCGATTGACCTGCTCTGTGCTTGGGGTTCGCGATCGACCGCGTCTTTCCTCGAGACCGGGTTCTCTGCCGATCGCGTGAAGAATACCGGTGCTCCGTGGACTGATGGGCTTGCGCGCCAGCCCCCCCGAGTCATCTCGACGCCCGCGACCTTCCTGGTTGCGCTGTCCGGCGCTGGGCACATGGTCGGCGGCGCCGAGCACGCAAAGGTGGTCGAGAAGATTTTCGACGCGATCGCTCTTCTGCCCCAGCACCGCTTCATCTTCAGGGTCCACCCCAAAGACGATGCGAATCGGTACCTCGAGATCCGGCGAATGCGCGGCGTTTCAAACGTCGAGGTCGAAGAGCCGCGTCTGACCAACAGCGACATCTTTGCGTCGCTCGCCACCGCGGATGCCCTCATTACGCTCACCTCGACCGCCGCCCTCGACGCCATGCTTGCTGGAGTCGCGGTCATCACGATGGCGCGGCCACCCGGAAGCTGGGTGCCGGACTTCGCGGCCGCGAGCGTTCATCTGCGGTCGAACAATGACCTGACCGCAGCACTCATCAGGCTCGTCGAAGAAGGGCCGCCGAACGCCGTAGCTGCTGCGGACTACGTCGGCAGTTACTTCGGCCCCCGCGATGGCCATGCGGCCGATCGCGTCGCGGACGCAATCGTTGCGCTGGCCCCACTTCAGGCGCAGACACCCCAGACTCAAGGAGCACACATGGTTCCGCCCCCTCTGCGACGCCTGAAGAAGGTCTGGACGAAAAGCCCCAGGGACAATTGGCGGCAGCTGGTTGGTCGACTGACGCGTACCTCGGAGGAAGCGCCTGATTGGCTTTCGGGCAAGCATGCGAAGTGGAACCGCTTGCCCCACTACCTCGAGCTCTTTCGCCGCTTCTCCGATCGCATTGGCCACCCCTTCGATATGGAGGGGAAGCGCGTGATGGAGATCGGGGGTGGCCCAGTACTGGGCCTCGGGCCCTTTGCGGTCATCGAGGGCGCCACTGGGTTCACGTTGATCGAGCCGGGCTTCAAGGAGTGCCGGGCCGAGCAGACGTTCAAGGACCAGTACCTGTTCCCTCTCTACTCGACGCACGCGCGAAGCGTCGGCACCGCATTCGACTTCGAGGCCTTCCTCAAGCAGGTGGACCTGATGGAGGTCTCCAACTCGACGATGGAGCAGTACGCCTCTTCCGGGCCCGGGTTTGACGTCGTGCTCTCAAAGTCCTGCCTCGAGCACATCACTGACCTCGACTCCGCAGTCGAAGTCTCGCACCGCCTTTCGAAGCCGGGCGCGGTGCATGCCCACTACATCGACTTCTCGATGCATCGGGACGCAGACCGGGTGGGCTCACCGTTCGGCCCTACCTACCAGCGCGCCAGGGCCGAGAATCCCGAATACCTCCCGAACCCGGGCGGCATCGTGAATCTGCTCCGGCCCTCCGAGATGATCTCGATGTTCGAGAAGCGGTTCTCATCCGTGCACTTCTTCAAGCTCGAGGACTACACGGAACGTTTGTCGCGCGAGAAGGTGCATGGCGATTGGTCCGGGTTCGCAAAGGAAGACCTCGGTATCGCCAACGGCGTTCTGCTCGCGATTAAATAGCGCGGCGGTCAAAAAGGAACTTCGCGAACTCCCAATCGAGTTCGTCGTTGATGTCCACACTTCGCGCTCTCGGCATCAAATGGCCCCGAGAATCGTTGCCAATGATTTCCCCGCGGTCAATCGCCGTTCTTCGCGTGACGTAGACCGAGCAGTTGCGGACGTAGACCTTCGGCAGTTCGTGAGCTGCCATTCGACCGCGTTCCTCCTCTAGCAAAGGAAGCAGTCGCGTCCCGTCGAGGGTCTTCATCTTGACGGGGTGAACGGCATGATCGAGCTCCATCACGGTCACCGCCGAGTCGGCCTGCGGTGCGCCCTCGAGCAGCGCCACCGCTGCGTCGATGTCAGCCGGCTCCGTAAACGGCGAGCTCGGCTGGATGATCGCCACCGCATCGAACCTCTCACCGCCGGCCTCGAGCGCCTCGAGTGCATGGCGCACATAATCAATGGCTGGGGCCGCATCGGTGCTCAGCTCCGCAGGCCTGCGCAGCGCAACGACCGGAAATGCCGAGGCAAGCGCGAGAACGGCATCGTCGTCACTGGAGACCACGATCTTCGACAGTGACCTGGCCCCGAGGCAAGCCTCGATCGACCTGACGACAAGCTGTTTCTCGCCGAGCACCCTCAGGTTCTTCCCTGGCACGCGCTTACTTCCTGAGCGGGCCGGCACGACCCCCAGCACCTTCACTGAAACACCTGAAGGACACGGCCCGCGAGGAAGAGTTCGGTCTTCTCGAACGACTCGAAGGTGTTCCCGCCAATGTGGGGGGCGATCAACAAGTTCGAGTGGCTTCGAGCGTACGCAACCACTGGGTGCTTGCCGTCGACGCCGGGTTCGCCGGTGAGGACATCCAGCGCCGCGCCGCGCAGATGGCCGCGTTCAAGCGCCCCCAGCAACGCTGCTTCGTCGATGACCTCTCCTCGCGCAGTGTTCACCAGCCAGGCACCCGGCTTCATGCCGGCAAGCTCACGCGTACCAAACATCATGTGAGTCGAGTCGTTCAACGAAACGTGAAGGGTCACCAGGTCACTGCGTCGCAGCAACTCAGGAAGATCGACCCGGGTGATTTCCTCAGGGAAGTCGCTTCGAACGTCGAAGCCCAGGACTTCCATGCCGAACGCCCGGAAGTAGCCAGCCACCAGCGTTCCCAGACGGCCGACTCCGATGATTCCCACCGTCTTGCCGAAGAGCTCGTTTCCACGAAACAGATCGCGCCGCCACTCGCCTTCGAGAACCGAACCCATCGAGGCCGGGATTCGACGCATCACACCGATGGCAAGGCCGACGG
>JBBRUE010000888.1:0-3227 GCA_038248085.1 Myxococcales bacterium
GGCGGCACCACAACCCCCCGCGTCCCGATTTCTCCGCCGCCGGAAGGCGCGGGGGGGCCCCGCCCCCGCCCTTCGCGGCCCGCCCCCCTCGACTCCTCACGCGCGCGGCGCCCTTCATCACCCGCGTGAAGGAGATTGGCTTCGACGCCCGCCTCACGAAGCAGTTGAGCGAGTTGATGAAGAAGCGTCTCGCCGACCTGAGACCCCGCTAAGCCATCGAGCGGCAACCGGCCCGGTCGTCAGAGCCATCCGGCTTCAGGCAACGCGTCGGTCCCCCCGCCATCCGTCGTCGGGAGGACGCGCGCCGTCTCAGAAGGCGTCTTCGGAGATCTCCATCGCCAGCAGCGTGCTGTGCTGCACCTGCACCATCGACGGCGCGATGTGGGGCAACACCTCGCGGCAGTAGAAGCGCGCCGAGGCGACCTTGCCCTCGTAGAACGCGACGTCCGGGCCCTTCGCGGTCTTCGCCTTCTCGAGCGCCAGCGCGGCGTGGCGCACCAGCAACCAACCGATGACCACCTCGGTGAGCGCGAAGAGCAGCCGGTTGCCCTGCAGACCCACGTGGTAGATCGACTCCCCGAGCTTCTCCATCAGCGCGCCGAGGCCGGTCTGCAGCGCGGTCAACGAATCGGCCAGCAGCACCCGCTCTTCCTTCAGCGCGTCGCCGCCCTCGTTGGTCTCGAGCGTCTGCGTCACCCGGCCCATCAGGCCCTGCAGCGTGGCGCCGCCGTCCTTGGCCACCTTGCGCATCAGCAGGTCGAGCGCCTGAATGTGCGTCGTGCCCTCGTAGAGCGTGTCGATCTTCTGGTCGCGGATGTACTGCTCTGCCGGGTAGTCCTGCAGGTAGCCCGAGCCGCCGTAGCTCTGCAGCGACAGGTGGAGCAGCTCGTACGCCTTCTCGCTGCAGTACCCCTTCACCAGCGGGAGCATCAGGTCGTTGAGCGCGTTGGCCTCCGCGGCCTCGGGCGCCTGGTGGCCGCCGAGCAGCTCGACCTGGTCCTGCAGCGAGGCGGTGAAGCTGATCAGCGCCCGCATGCCCTCGGCGTGCGACTTCTGCATGAGCAGCATGCGCCGCACGTCGGGGTGGTGGATGACGGTGACCCGCGGCGCGTTCTTGTCGCGGGCGGACATGAGGTCGGCGCCCTGCTTACGCTCCTTCACGTAGCCCAGCGCGTTCAAGTACCCGGTCGAGAGCGTGGCCATCGACTTGAGGCCCACCGCCATGCGCGCGTGCTCGATGACGTGGAACATCTGCCGCATGCCGTCGTGCACGTTGCCCACCAGCCAGCCCACCGCGGGCGCGCCGTCGCCGAAGGTCATCTCGCAGGTCGCCGAGGCCTTGAGACCCATCTTCTTCTCGAGGTTGGTGCAGTAGACGCCGTTGCGCTCGCCCATCGTGCCGTCTTCGTTCACCAGGAACTTGGGCACGATGAACATCGAGAGGCCCTTGGTGCCGCCGCCCGCACCTTCCGGTCGCGCCAGCACGAGGTGCACGATGTTCTCCACCGCGTCGAAGTCGCCGTTGGTGATGAAGCGCTTCACGCCCTCGATGTGCCAGACGTCATCCTTCACCTGCTTCGCCTTCGCGCGCGCCGCGCCGACGTCACTGCCCGCGTCGGGCTCGGTCAGCACCATCGTGCCGCCCCAGCGGTGCTCGAGCATCGGGCCCACGAAGCGCTTCTTCTGCGCGTCGGTCGCCAGCGAGTCGATGATGCGGGCGAGCACGTTGCCCAGGAAATAGAAGGCCGCGGCCGGGTTGCTGCCGATGACCAGCTCGAAGGCGCCCCACGCGAACGACGGCGGCGCGCCCATGCCCCCCAGGTGCACCGGGAGGTCGAGCATGTTGAGCCCCGCCTCGAAGTACGAATCGAACGACTTCTTCATCAGCGGCGAGATGGTGACCGCGCCCGTCTTCGGGTCGAACACCAGCGGCACGCGATCGCCCTCGGTGAAGCCCTCGGCCATCACCCCGGTGCAGACCGGCACCATGGTGTCGAGCGTCTGGCGGGCGGTGGCCTCGTCGAGATCGCCGAAGGGCTTCTTGCCCAGCGAGGTCTCCTGGATCTTCAGGAACTCGAAGAGGTTGAACTGAATGTCGCGGAGGTTCGGCTTGTAGTGGGGAGCGGTAGACATGGCGGCGCAGTCTCTTGCTGCGGGCCCCCGCTGCCAAGCCGAACCTCGACCCCGAAACAGTTGAGATTCAATGGGTCAGAAGCATCAGCGCGGCGATGACGACGGCCGTCGCCACCAGCCACACCCAGCCCGGCACCGAGGGCCCGGTCGCGCCCGGCGTTGGGAGCGCAGCCTCCGAGCGAACGACCGTGCGCGGCCCCGCCCCCGCCTCCACCGCGTGGGACGCCGCCAGTCGCGCCGCCGCTTCCGCCGGGTCTTCCTGTTCTTCGGCGGGGCTCTGGGCCTGCTGCCAGGCCGCGAGGCGCCGGCGGACCTCTTCGGACACCCCGGGCAGCGAGTGGAGTTCGCCGAACAGCGCCCCGGCACGCGGCTCCGCGGAGTGCGGGAGGAGATCGCCCGTCACCTCGCTGAGCAGCGCCAGCCCGTCGCGGGCTGCCGCGGAATCGCGCCGGGTCTTCTCACCCAGCGCCAGCACCGCCGCCGCGGAGCACCAGTCGACCGGCCCGAAGAGCAGCGACTCGAAGCACGCGCGCAGCTCCACCCACGGCCGCGGGAGCTGCGCCAGCACGCACGCCGTCGCCACCTGGTAGCGGTACAGCCCGTCGGGAAGCGTCGCCAGCCAGGCCGCGTCGGTGGGCGGATACACCAGCGCGGCCATCAACGCGTCGGGCTTCGTCTCGAGCGTGGTGGCCAGCAGGCCAGCGCGGGACCACAGCGAAGCAAAGCCGTCGGTCCCGGCGCTCACCTCCGCGAGCTGGGCGCGCAGGGCCGCCATCGGCGCCGGCGTCGCCTGCACCACCAGGCCATCGCGTCGAGTCCACGTCGGCGCGGGGGCACCCCTTCGCTGTGAAAGTGGATCGCGCGCGAAGGCCCCCACCGGCGCCATGTCGTAGGTCGCGCGGGCGACGTCGGCCGAACCCGCGGCATAGAGCGCCACCAGCAGGCGGTTCGATGGCGACTCCCAGCCCGAGACGCTGACCTTCACCGTGGCGTTGCCCGGGGTGAGCTGCGCGCGGTGCGTGAGGAAGAGGTTGGCGGTGGCGTCGGTCGGCGTGTCGAGGGTCGCCTGTGCCACGCGGCGACGGAGCGCATCA
>JBBRUE010000889.1:0-3222 GCA_038248085.1 Myxococcales bacterium
GCCAATGCCCGCGCGTCGCGCTTGTCCGTCTTCACTCGGCGCGTTCTCGTGCCGTCCATGGGCGCAAAGTTCGGGTCCGCCACCACCACCTCGTGCCCAAGCTCCTCCAGACATCTGGCCACCCACTCGCTCTCCGTCGAGGCCTCCATCAGCACCTTCGCCTTCCCTCGAGCCCCCAGCACCTCCTTGAATCGCCCTCGCTCGCTCCGGATCCGCAGGTCGATCACTTCTGTTCTTCAGCGGGTGTTCCAGTACCAACGCCACTCGTTCGACGACATCGTGAGGGACGTGTCGGCGCTGCTGGGGTGGAAACGGAAGTTCGCCCGGCTCTCCCAGCCGGTGGTGCGCGAGTACATGCTCAGCCTCTCGCGGTATTACCGGAAGCGGAAGGAAGGGAGCTGAACTCGCGGTTGATCGAAACCGGCCGTTTCAGGTTGAGCAGAACAAGAAACCGCCCCGAACGAAGTCGAGGGGACAGGTAACGTTCGGTTGGCGCACGACGAGCTGGCCTCTCTGCACGACATACGCGTGACCCAGTCACCTGGGCTTCGTGATGGATTTATGGAAAGGCGGCCGGTCTGGGCGAGCCCGATCGGCTGCTCTGCCGAAATGAAGATCGGCAGCACATTGACAGACATTTCAGCAGAGAGATTCCACTGGGGGTGCGTCTTACCCAACTAAGACCATCACGTTTGAACGCCAATGGGGCCCCACACCCTGTCGCTATGTCAAGGCGAGCCGAATGCAAATCCAGTGGACGCCGCCTGTCGAGACATCAGCACTGGAGATGCGGTAGTTGCCGTTCTTCAGCGTTATTGGAAGGGGCTCACGCGCCGGGTTCTCTCCGTGGTCGAGCGCATCCATCAACAGGTAGATTCCTCCGGCAACCGGCAACGTGATGCCCTCGTCCGAGTAGGTTTCACACTGTTCAAGGGTGTCCAACTCCGCATCGACATCGGTGTCTGGTTCAACCGTAAATTTTCGGGCGAAGAGCCCACCGTTGCTCAGTGGGAGCCAAGTCGTTTCGAGCGGATGATCATTCAACACCAGCGAGGTTGCACTATCGACGATGAGCGGCCCAACCAATCCGTTGATCGCGCAGGCCCGTTCGTAGTCGCTGCGTGGGTTCTCGAAGTCGTAGTCGGTTCTGAAGGCGAATGGGCCGGTCGAAGTGTCGATGATGAACTCGCCGCTCCGCCCCGAAATGTAGCTGCCGTGCCAGTTTCGCAGCTTCGCCGCAGGTAGAAAAAGGAGCGGGCCGCCATCGGTGGCAATCCAGCGAAAGGAACTCATCCACCGAAAATGACAGCGGTCGGTACAGCAGGCAACGTGGTCCCAACGAGAGAAGGCTGCGAGTTCCAAAGGAGGGAACTGGGTGACGAAAAAAGCGATGCCGACGAAGAACGTCGTCATGGAAGTGCCCGCTGAGCTTGCAGAAATGGTGAAGCGGCTGATGAAGCTCGACGAGCGTAACGCGCGAATGGCCGACGGTAAGGAGCCAGTGGACTGGAGCTCGGTCAGCGGTGAGTTGGAGGATGCGATACGCGAGGCCGAAGCGCAGTGCTCCCGGAGGCTGCTTCAACGCCACGACGAGTCTCCTTGAGGTGCATCATCGGCCGGTGCAGTGCTCGTGACTTCCCGCGCGCCGCCAGCACCGTCATCGTCTCGCCCGGGCAGGCCTTCACCGCCCATAGAGCTGCTCGGCGAGCTCGCCCACCTCGACGCTTGCGCGGCGCCGGTACGACGCCCGCTGTCGCACCTCTCCCTTCGTAGAGCGCCGCGAGGAGCTCGAGCGACGTGTCGGGATCGTCTTCGCCTTCGTAGGTTGGATCCGCGTATCGCTCGCGAAGCGGCCGCGGCACGTCGACCGAACCACGGTACTTCGCGATGTACCCACCGAAGACGAATCCCATCGACCCGATAGTAGACGACGGACGCTCCTTGGCGTCGCGCCAGTGAATATCGTGCAACCCGCCGTCACTTCGCGCCGCGGCGTGCTCATCAACGAGCGCAGCGCGATCAGCGCTTGCGGGCCGTCAGCGCGCAGTCTCCGTACCCCGCGTCGAGGTACCTGCAGCAACTAAGACAGGTTCCGGCGAGCGTCTGGCAGCTCGGCTCGACCGTTCCGAGACAGCCAATCAGTGCGCCGGGCATCCCCGACGCGCTGATACGGCCGACGCCGCCATCAAAGGCGTCGAAGGTCAGCACCGTGGCGGGGCGGCTCTCGCACGCGCTGGTTCCCATCTCTGCAGATGGTAGATCGAGCTCCGATGAAGCACGTGTTGACCGCATTCGCCTTGCTGCTGACGAGCTGCAGCCGCTGCGCAGGCAGCGCCACCCCTGATGCCCAGGTGGTGACGTCGCTCTGGTTTCAGGTTCAACCGAACTCCCCGAGCTGAACACGAAGGTCGATCTCGGCACGGTGCGGCAAGTCGACGACGCGCTCGAGGTCGACCTGGAATGGCCGATGTCGCCCGGGTTGAAGGGAGCCATCGAAGCGAACGACCCGAGCATCGCCATTCCCGAAGGCAGCCGATTGTTCGCGACGGAGCGAGTCGTCTGCACCGCACGAGGCGCTGTTCCGCTACACAGGCACCAGGGGGCGTGATGTCGACAGCAGGAATCGTGAACCCGCTGCACAGCCAGCGCGCCTCACCCCCATGCCGCCTCGGCGCCATTCTTCTCCGGCATCGCGGGCGGGCCCCTCGCGCAGCGTGGCGTCGAAGGAGTTCGTCACCGCGGCTGTACGCAGCGCGGATGGCGACACGAGAGACCTGGGCAGCCCGCGTACGTGAATGGAAGCGCAGCGGCCGGACGGCAGCGGACTCCGCCGAGCGGGAAGAGTTCAGCGCCAGCACGCTGACGTGAGCGCGCCCCACAACCGGCCCTGAACTGATTTAGATCGCGACATTCGCGCAGCGCTCGAAGAGCTGCGCGAGCCGAGGCACGGTCGTCGCTTTCTGGGCGAGCGCCTGGGCCTGGGTCTCGAGCGCGACGAGGGTCGCCTCGACCGCTGCGGGCCCGGTGCTGCCGGCCGACAGCTTCCGCGCGACCGCCCCCGACGCCTCGAGCACCGCGAGTGTCGCCGCGTCGAGCGAGGGGTCGATGGCCTGGGCGAACTCCACCGTCGCCTGGCGCAGGTTGAGCCCCTGCTCCTGGCAGCGACGCACCAGCGAGCCGACCACCTGGTACGCCTTGCGGAAGGGCATGCCCTTCTTCACC
>JBBRUE010000890.1:0-3218 GCA_038248085.1 Myxococcales bacterium
GCCCGTCGAGTCCCACGGCGTCAGCGTGGCCCGCACCACGAAGGGCGTCTTCGCGAAGTCGATCGCCGGGTTGGGCTTCTCGAAGTGCACCGTCGGCGGCAGTTGCCGGTGGGTCAGGGCGAGGGTGGTCTTGATGAGGCCCGCGACGCCAGCGGCGGCGGTGAGGTGTCCGAAGTTGCCCTTGATCGACCCGATGACGCAGAAGCCGGTGTCCTTCGTCTTCTGCCGGAAGGCCTGGGTCAGCCCCTCGACCTCGATCGGATCACCCAGCGGCGTCGCCGTGCCGTGCGCCTCGACGTAGCTGATGGTGCGCGGGTCGACCTCGGCGACGTCGTGGGCCATCGCGATGACCGCCGCCTGCCCGGACACCGAGGGCGCCGCGAAGCTCGTCTTGCTCGCGCCGTCGTTGTTGAGCGCCGCGCCGCGGATCACCGCGTGAATGGTGTCGCCGTCGCGCTGCGCATCCGAGAGGCGCTTGAGCACCACCGCCCCGACGCCGTCGCTGAAGAGCGTGCCGGTGGCCTTGGCGTCGAAGGGTCGGCAGTGGCCGTCGTCCGAGAGCATGCCGCCCTCGGCGTAGAGGTGGCCGGTGCGCTGGGGCACCGTGAGCGCCGCGCCGCCGGCGAGCGCCAGGTCGCACTCGTGGTTGCGCAGGCTGTTGAAGGCCGTGACCACCGCCACCAGCGAGGTCGAGCAGGCCGTGTGAATCGACAGCGCCGGGCCCCGGAGGTCGAGCTTGTGGGCCACGCGCGTGGCGACGTAGTCCTTCTCGTTGGCCGCCATCACCGTGAAGGCGCCCAGTCGCTCGGACGCCTCGGGAAAGTGGAAGACGTTGTTCAGGTAGTAGCTGTTGTTGTGCACGCCGGCGAAGACGCCGACGGCGCCCTCCCCGGTGCCAGGGGCGTGGCCCGCGTGCTCCATCGCCGACCACATCGTCTCGAGCAGCAGCCGCTGCTGCGGGTCCATCACCTCGGCCTCGCGCGGGGTGATGCCGAAGAACGCGGCGTCGAAGTGTTCGATGCCCTCGAGCACGCCGCGGGCGGTGACGTAGCGCGGGTCGTGCCGGTGTCTGGCGGGGATCGACTCGTGGGCCTCGAAGACGGTGACCGACTCGACGCCGCCGGCGAGGTTCTTCCACAGCGCGTCGAGGTCGGCCGCGCCGGGGAACCGGCTGGCCATGCCGATGATCGCGATCGGCTCGTCGCCGCCACGCTTCTCCCGCTCGCGGAAGGTCGTCCCCGAGGTCGATCCCTCGAAGAACGAGGCGAGGCCCGCGAGGGTCGGCGCTTCGAAGAGCTTCACCACCGGCACGTCGAGCGCGAGCTCCAGGCGCAGCAGCGACACGCACTTGAGCGCCAGCAGCGAGTTCCCGCCCAGCTCGAAGAAGGAGTCGTGCACGCCGATGGTGTCGAGGTGCAGCAGCTTCGCCCACACCGCGGCCAGCTTCCGCTCGAGCGCGGTGCGCGGGGCGACGTACTCCTGCTGGAGCTCCGGGCGATCCATCGAGGGCTTCGGCAGCGCGCGGCGGTCGATCTTCCCGCTCGGGGTGCGGGGCAGGGCGCTCATCAGGACGAAGGCCGAGGGCACCAGGTACTCGGGCAGCGTCGACTCGAGCTGGGCGCGCACCTTCGCGATCAGCCCGGACGTCTCGCCTTCCACCACGAGGTACGCGACGAGGCGCTTGTCGCCCGGCTCGTCCTCACGAACGGTGACCGCGACCTGCGTGACCTGAGCGTGGGCGGCGATCGCCACTTCGACCTCGCCCAGCTCGATGCGGTACCCGCGCACCTTCACCTGCCCGTCGAGGCGGCCGAGGAACTCCAGATTCCCGCCGGGCAGCACGCGCGCGAGGTCGCCCGAGCGGTACCAGCGCCGGCCGTCGACGGTGATGAACTTCTCGGCCGTCAGCTCGGGCCGGTAGAGGTAGCCGCGCGCGACCGCCACGCCGCCGAGCAGCAGCTCCCCCTCTTGACCGTCGGCGACAGGCTTCAGGTTCGTCTCCACCACCGAGGTGACGACCCCGGTGATCGCCTGGCCGATCGACGGGAGCCGCGGCCAGGTCGAGGGAGCGCCCTCGAGCCGCAGCGAGGTGACGACGTGCGTCTCGCTCGGGCCGTAGTGGTTGAAGAGCACGCACTGCGGCAGGTGCTCGAAGAACTTGATCACCTGCGGGGTGATCTGCAGTTGCTCGCCCGCGGTGACGATCTCCTTCAGCTCCGACGGGTACACCCCGTGCGACGTCGCGACCTCGCACAGGCTCTGCAACGCAATGAAGGGGAGAAAGAGGCGCTGCACGCGCTCCCGCTGGAGCAGTTCGAGCAGTTGCACCGCCTCGAGGCGCAGCTCCTCGCGGATCATCACCAGCGTCCCGCCCGCACACCAGGTGGAGAACATCTCCTGGAAGTGCACGTCGAACGACAGCGGCGCGAACTGCAGCGTGCGGCCGGCGCCGAACTTCGAGTCTCTCAGCTGCCACTGAATGAGGTTGGTGAGCGGCGCCTGGTGCATCGCGACGCCCTTGGGCTTGCCCGTCGAGCCCGAGGTGTAGATCGCGTACACGAGGTGCTCGGGACCACTGGTTGGCGACTCCAGTCGCTCGCTGCTTCCCTGGACGTCCTCGAGACAGATGACCGTGACGGCGTGGGTGGGAAGCGCGGCCTTCGACTTGTGCTGGGCGACGATCACCCGCACGCGCGCGTCGTCGAGCATGAACGCGAGGCGCTCCTGCGGGTAGTTCACGTCCAGCGGGAGGTACCCGGCGCCCGACTCGAGGACGCCCAGCACCGCCACCGCGAGGTCGAGGGAACGCTCGACGCTGATGGCGACCACTGCATCGGGGCCGACGCCCGCCGCCTGCAGCGTCCGCGCGAGCTGAGAGGCCCGGACGGCGAGCTGGCGGTAGGTGAGCGTGGCGCCCTCGAAGGACACCGCGATCGCCTCAGGCGAACGATCGACCTGTGCGTGAAACGCCGAAACCAGGTTCTTCATGTCTGCGCCCCCCAAAGTGCAATCCCGCCTGGTTAAGCCGCCGCCCGCTGTGCCCTGATCTGCTTGACGAAGTTCAACGACTCTCGCACGGACACCGCCCCAGTCGAGAGCACGAGGATCACGTACAGGGCCGCGTCGACGAGCAGCCGCGGCGGGCCCAGACTCCGCAGCAGCCACCGGTCGATGGTGATGACCGCCGCACAGGTCAGCGTGGTCTTGAGGATCATCCC
>JBBRUE010000891.1:0-3215 GCA_038248085.1 Myxococcales bacterium
GACCGACATTTTTCCCGAGGTTTCAGGGCGATCGCATCTTAATTTGAGCGGTCGCGAGTGAATCCGATCGCTTGGCGGCGCTGAAGAGCAGTCGGATAATTGGCTGATCGGCGAGCCTTGGATCAGCGGGCGCCCAAAACTCCGGCGCCCGAGCTGGGCGCAAGACCTTGCCGGGCCACTTGGCGGGGCTCTTCGAGGGCTCGGCGCTGAAGCAGTGGCAGCCCAGCCTGTTCGAGCGCACGTTTCGTGAGGAAGTCGGGCCGGTTCAGTCGCGGTCGCGAGCTGGGCCGCGACTCAGGTGAGGGCGTCGACGAGGCGCTGGCCGTGCGCGGCGAGGTTGTGGGCGAGCGCCGTGAGAAGGACGACACAGGTCGCCTTCTTCACGCCACGCACCACGAATTCGGTCAGGCCGTACTTCGCTTTCACCAGCGCGTTGACGTTCTCGACCAGCGGGCTGCGACCCTTGTAGGCGTCGAGAGCTTCCTGGGTTTCCATGTGGCGCCGCCACGCTTCAACTTCTGGCGACGTGTCGCGGTGCGGGCCCGTCGTCAGCATGTAGTCGGGGACGGAGACGAGAGCCTCGATGCCTCGCATCGCGAGGTATTTGATGTCGGCCAGCGTCGCGTGGTTCGCGTCGGCCAGCACCTTGTCGGGAATGACGCCGGTGCGCGCTTCCACCTGCTGCACCATCGGCATGATGCTGCTCATGTCGCTCCCTACCGGCGTCACGTTGACAGCGACGATGGTGCGAGGGCCGCTGACCGGGTTTCCGGCCACGGCGAACTGCGCATTGAGGCCGGGTCGGAACCCGCCGTCGGCCATCTTCATCACCCGCGCCTGTGGATCCGTCGTCGATGCGCGAACCGCCGCTTTCTGCTTCGCAGAAGACTTCTTCGCGCGCTCGCCTTCCAACGTCACCAGCGCCGCCTCGACTCGCGCTTGGTAGTCGCGCGCCTTCGCCTCGCGGATGGCTTGGTGTCCTGCCGAGTACTCGTCTGCCGACGCGAGCACGGCCTTCAGGTGCAGCGCGGCCTGCTCCCGACACTCCAGCAGCCCCTTCTCCCGACGAAATGATGGCGCCGACGCGCTGGCGCGCACTCGCGTCCCATCCAGCGCCACCTGCTCCAGCGTCACGAGCCCGTGATGCACCAGCGTCCCCACGACCTTCGTGAAAATGTCCTGCAGCACTTCGAGGTGCTTCACCCGAAAGTCGCCCAAGACGTCGTGGCTCGGCTCTACGCCACCGCACAGCCATCGGAACGCGGCGTCCGACTCGCAGCGGCGGGCCAACTCCTTCGCCTCGCCAATGCCCCGCTGGATGCCGTACAGCCACAACGAGAGCAGCAGGGTCGGGCTCGTCACCGGCCGCCCGGCCACTCCCTCCAGCGCCTTGGCGTCACGTAGGAATTCGCTCAGGTCCAGGCGCTCCACTGCGGCGGCAACCAGGCGCACCGGATGCTCGGGCCCAATCTGCGGCGCCGGGACAAACAGCCACCCTTGGTCGCGCTGCGGCTCCTTCGTCCTCACGCCCCTCTTGCCCATGCCTCATGGACCCTCGCCGACCTCTACGGATCACGCCACTGGCTTCGAACCACGATTTACCGACTGCTCTTGAGCCCCGCCAACCCGCTTGATTGCGAGCGGCAGGTCTGATCGACGGTGGGGATGAAGAAGCCCGCGCCGGCGACCTCAGCGCTGATGGAGAAGTTCTCGACGCTGGTGGACCCGCGCATCGAGCGGACGAAGAAGCACTCGATGACGGATCTGCTCGTCATCAGCATCTGCGGCTTCATCTGCGGCATCGACAACTGGGTCGAGCTCGAGGAGTTCGGGGAGATCAAGAAGGACTGGTTCAAGGAGTTCCTCGAGCTGCCCAACGGGATTCCATCGCACGACACCTTCGGGCGGTTCTATGCGGCGCTGGATCCCGAGGAGTTTTCACGATGCTTCACGCGATGGGTCCAGGCCATCGGAGAAGTGACAGAGGGAGAGGTCGTGGCGGTCGATGGCAAGACGCTGCGACGCAGCTTCGACCGGGCGTCGAGCAAAGCGGCCATTCACATGGTGAGCGCCTGGGCGTCAAAGACGGGGCTGGTGCTTGGCCAGGTGAAGACGGACGCGGAATCGAACGAGATCCCAGCGATCCCCCGGCTGCTGGAGATTCTGCGGCTCGAGGGCTGCATCGTGACGATCGACGCGATCGGCGCGCAGAAGGAGATCGTGAAGACGATCATCGAGAAGGGCGCGCACTACGTCATCAGCCTGAAGAAGAACCAGCCGACGCTGCACGAGAAGACCGAGGACTTCTTCAAGGAGGCACTCGCCGAGCGCTTCGAGACAGTGCCGCACAAGTACACCGAGCACGTGGAGAACGATCACGGTCGCCTCGAGAGGCGCCGGTACTGGGTGACGGCGAGGATGGACTGGTTTCGAGAGCGTGGAGAGTGGGCAGGCCTGACCAGCGTCGGAATGGTGGAGTCGACGCGCGAGGTGGACGGCAAGACGTCGAGGGAGGTGCGGTACTTCATCAGCAGCCTGCCGGGGGACAACGCCGAGAAGTTCGCAGGCGCAGTCCGCAGTCACTGGTCCGTGGAGAACAACCTGCACTGGGTGCTGGACGTCGCCTTCGACGAAGACCGAAGCCGGGTGAGGAAGGACAACGCGCCGGAGAACATGGCGATGCTGCGCCACGTGGCGCTCAACCTGCTCAAGGCCGACACGTCGACGAAGGTGGGCATCAAGACGCGCAGGAAGATGGCCGGCTGGAGCAACGAGTACCTGGGGCATCTGCTGGGCGTGAAGGGGCTGTACCAGCCCCGTGCGAAGAAGCAGCCGGGCGCCAAGAGAAGCTGATCAGACGCGCGCGAACGGGTACTTCGCGCGAACGTGCTGATTGAAGAAGACGCCCTTCGACGAGGCGTCCATCAGCGCCGCGTGCACCGCGGCAGGTACCGCGAAGTAGCGGTAGACCGCGCCACCGGTGAACTCGACTTCCATCGCGGAAACGCTCGCGTCGAAGCCCACCGACGTCACACTCGACGACTCGACGGCGACACGGACTGTTCCGGGAGCGGTTTGCATCCGAAAAAAGTAGCGATTCTGCCCCTCGGCCGATGATGCGATTCCCCAGCCGTCGAAGTTCCCGCTGCCGGCGGTGTCGTAGAGCGTCTTCACCGGCCCCAGCAGCGTCGCCAGCATGCCGCCGACGATCTTCA
>JBBRUE010000892.1:0-3208 GCA_038248085.1 Myxococcales bacterium
GACCGCCACGGCGTGGGCCGAGGTGCTGCTGAAGCTCGACCCGAAGGTGCACGACGGGGCGCTCTTCGCCCTCGCGCAGCTCGCCCGTCGGACCGGTGACCGGGCCCGCGATCTCGACGACGCGCTGCGCGCCCGCGTGCTCGCCGCGCTCGAGAAGTCTCCGCCCTCGTGGCGCGACGCGGTCGCCGAGGTCGTTCAGCTCTCCCAGGCCGACGAGGCCCGGGCGCTCGGTGACACCCTGCCCGTCGGCCTGACGCTCTGAACTCGCGTAACCCATTGAGAACTGGGGCGTTCCCCACAGATGCTGCTTCGCTTTACACAGCACCCCATAAACAGGGGCGGGGCAGCGGCGACAACCGCACATGACTCGAGTCACTGGCATCTCCGCTCCCCGCGCCGCTTCGTCGTCGGCCCCTGGACGCCTGGTGGAAGGCGCTTCGGGCGCAGCGGTCAAGGAGCTCCAGCAGCTGCTCAAGGCGGTCGGTCTCTACGGCAAGAACGCCGACGGCAAGTTCGGCCCGGTGACGGGGGCCGCGGTGAAGGCCTTCCAGCGGCGCTACGGCCTGACGGCCGATGGCTGGGCAGGACCGCAGACGATGGCGAAGCTTCGCCAGGTCGCGGCGCCGAAGCCCGCGGCACCGACGCCTGCTGCGCCCGGCCCCTCGTCCTCGGGCGGGAAACTCGTGCTCGGCGCGAGCGGACCCGAGGTGAAGGAGCTGCAGCTCCGCCTCAAGGCGCAGGGCTATTACAACGGCAACATCGGCGGAAACTTCGGGCCAGGCACCGAGGCCGCCGTGAAGGCCTTCCAGCGCGCGAACCGCCTCACCATCGACGGCTGGGTTGGCCCGCAGACGATGGCGAAGCTGCGCGGCGCGTCCGGCCCCACGCCCACCACGCCAACCACGCCCATCACGCCCATCACGCCCACTGCGCCGACCTCTCCGAACGCGAGGGTCCAGGCGGCCATCGACTTCGGCATGACCCAGCTCGGCGCACCCTACGTCGGCGGCGGCAGCCCCTTCCGCTTCGGCAGGCCCGGCAATGGGCAGATCTACCAGATGCAGGGTCAGCGGCCGTACCGCTCGCCCGCCGGCGTCGTCGGCTACGACTGCTCTGGCTTCATCGTGACCCTGTTCCGCAAGGCCGGGGTCGACCTGGGCGGCATGTCCAGCAGCGCTGCCATGAAGGCCTCGTTGCCGCCGGTGCCGAAGAACCAGCTCCAGCCCGGTGACCTGCTGGTGAAGAACGGCCACGTGGTCATGTACATCGGCGACGGCAAGGTGCTCGAGTCCGCGTCGTCGGGCGATCCGGATGGTGATGGCCTCGGCAACGGCAGCGTGCGCGTGACCGACGCCGGCAAGTACCTCAATGACTCCAGCTACGTGGGGCGTCACGTTCCGCTGACCTGAGACCCTGTGTCGGCGCACCCCAGGTCGTGCGAGGATCGTGTCGAAGCGCGCACCGCCGACGAGCGCTTCTCCTTCGCCGCCCGACGAATAGACTCAGCCTCCAGCTCGTCGATGCCGCCGTGAGTCGCCTCCTCTTCCTCAGTGCAGTCATCGCCGCGAGTACGCCCGCCCAGCCGGGCACCGACTTTCAGGTCACGGGCGCCCACGCGGCGGCCATCGCCTGTCGCGAGGTGCGCGCCAACGCCGCGTGTGCCAGCCCCGGCGCGTGGTGCGACCAGGCCCAGGACGTGGTGTGTCAGTGCAGGTCCCCACGCTCGGGGCTGCGCGTCATGCCTCCCGTGTGGCAGTGCGAGGCACGCGGGTGCGCCACCGCAACGGCAGGCGCCGCGTGTGAGCCGACCGCGCCGCGCTGCAAGTACGTCAGCTGCGTCGATGGGGTCTGGGCGTTTCCGCCGCCTCCGCCGTGAGGTTCGGGGATCAGGCGGCTGACTGAGCTGAGTTGAATTCGGAGGGCGGACGGGTGTTGAACGAACACATGCGGCGCTTCGCGATCACCCTCTTCCTGGCGCTGCCCTGCTTCGCAGCCGACGGCGACTGGCAGACCGTCGTGAAGGGCCCGCCGATCACCGTGAAGAACCGCGCCCTCGAGGGCACCGAGATCAAGGAACTGTGGGCCGAGGGCGAGATCGCCGCGCCGGCCCTCGACGTGCAGGACGCCTTGATGGACGTCTCCCGGCTCCGCTCGTTCATGCCGTACATGAAGGACGCCCGGGAGATCGGCGACCGGCTGCCCGACGGGAGCGTCTTCGTCTACACGCTCATCGATCTGCCGGTGCTCGGGAAGCGCGACTACATCGTGCGGCTCGAGCTCAAGGAATCCCTCGCTGCCGACGGCACCGGCGCCTTCCGCAACGAGTGGCACGCCCACCCCGATCACACCCCTCGCCGGCGGGACATCGTTCGCATCACCCGCGACGACGGGAGCTGGGTGATCACCTCCCGCGGCGATGGCTCGACCTGCTGGGCGGTCTACCGCTTCACCGTCGACCCCGGCGGCTGGGTGCCGGCCTTCGCTGCCAACCTCGGCAACGAACGCGGCGTGCGCGAGACCTACGAGGCGGTGGCGAAGGAAGCCCTGCGGCGCCGCGACGCCAGGCTCGCGGCGGCCCGCTCAGCCCCCGGTGTGCAGACCCAACCATGAGGGTTGCTTGCCCCAGTTGGCGTTCGCCGTGCCTGGGAATCGGTACGTCGTCTCGGGGACGTCGAGCAGCAGGCGGTTGACGATCTCCACCCCCTGCATCAACGAGTGGTCCTGGTTGGAGACCTCGTACTTCCACGCGCCGAAGCGCCCGCGGCTGAAGATCTGCCGCGCCTCGAGCGCCGGGATCACCTGGGCCAGCAGCGCATCACGATCGACCGTGGGCGTGGGGTAGCCGTACTCCGCGCGGTGCGTCCAGATCGAGACGACCAACGAGCGCGACGCGATCAAGCCCGTCGCCAGCGCACCTTCGATGGTCTGCTCGACGAGCGACGCCGCGTCGACCGGCTTCTGCGGTGACTCGCTGGTCTCGGTCATCAGCGACCAGAAACGCTTCGGGTCGGGCACGTGCGCCGGGCTGTAGTTCGAGAAGACCGTCGCCCGGTAGAAGGGCGTGTTCGCCTCGGGGAAGTACATCCAGCACTTCGTCGCCAGGTCCCTCGGCGTCGGGCCCGCGAGGCCCAGCCCCACGATGTGGGTCGAGGAGTGCACCAGCTTGCGCGCCGCGGCCGTCGCCACCGCGTCGTGCGGTTCCACCAGC
>JBBRUE010000893.1:0-3194 GCA_038248085.1 Myxococcales bacterium
CTCCTCGTCGGCCCGTGTCGTCGAGGGGACGAAGACGAAGAGGATCTCGAGACCGAGTTGCAGGCCCGTCGCCAGCAGGGCCCTCCGGCCGTGTACGGGCGACAGCACCTGCCGCGCGAAGGCGGTGGACACCAGCAGCGGTCCGGCCGGCAGGCGGCTCGAAGCCCAGGCCTGGGTGGGGCTCCCCAGCTGTGGGCCGAACGCCGCGATGACCTCCGCGTTGGCGCGGCGCGTGAGGGCTCTGGCGGACACCTCGCGATATGCGGCCGCGTCCGTCTCGTCGGGCGTGGTGAGGAGCAACACCCAGGGTTTCGTCGTCGCGCAGGCGCCGCGCGCCCAGGCCTCCAGGCCGCCGGAGAGCGTCTCGATGTCCGTCACGCAGACCGGAGTGCTCCGTGCGCTGGGGGCTGGTTGCGTGGCGCGGAGCAGCGGCGCGGGCGGTTGGGTGAAGGGCACGGGCGCGGGACTGTCGAGCGCGCGACCGATCGCCTCCGCCAGGCCCTCCGCGGTGCCGTCGAAGCCGAAAAAGCCCGGCCACGACGACCAGGGGCCGCCCTCCGCGAATGCCGGGCACCGCGTGTTCCCCACGACGCGCGCACCCACCGCCGCCGCCTCCCACGCGGCGAGGCTGAAGGTCTCGAAGTCAGAAGGAATGATCACCACCTGGCCGGCGAAGCGCGCTGCCCGCTCGGCCTCGCTCCAGTCCACCCACTCGAATCGCGCACGCAGCGCTCGGGGAATCCGCAGGAGGAGGGGCCCCTCGAGCCCCGGGTTCCGATGGGCGGCGAAGGTGGCCAGCCCGGAAAAGTCGTGCCGCCGCTCCATGCTGCGAACGACGCCTTCGACGAACAGGTCAGGCCGCTTGATGCCCTGGATCTTGGTGGGGAAGACGATTCGTCGCAGGGGCTCGGTGGACGGGAGCGGTTCTGCGCCTGCAACCCCGGGAGGCAGGCTGATCTGCACGGCTGCGCGCCACGCCGCGTCGAGGCGAAAGAAGGTCGCCACTGCGTCGCGCACCGGCGCCAGCGGCGCGATCACCCGGTCGGCCAGCAGCAGGCTCGAGCGCTCGAGGTCGAACTCCGTCGCGCGCGCGGCGTCGACGCGCAGCCCCTCGTGCCAGCTGATCAGCGAGTTGGGGCCGTGAATGCGCAGGTGGAGTCGGGGGGTACCGCGGAGCCTCGCGGTGGCGGCCCGGTGCAGGGTGACGAAGCCCAGGCCTCGAAAGTCGGGGACCTCGATCCACTCGAAGGCCTCGTGCCGATCCGCATGCGAGAAGATTTGTTCCGCCAGCGCCTGCGAGCGGGAGAAAGCATCCGTCGAGGTGCCCTCGAAGGCGCTTACCGTGACCCGCGAGCCGAACACGTCCTGCACCCCGGCCTGGGTCAGACGGAGCGTCGAAGGCACGAACAGGTGCACCGGGGAGACCCGCTCGGCGAGCGCCTGCCGAACCAGGTGGTGGACCAGTCGCCCGATGCCCCCCGGCCCGAACGGAAAGAGCTCCTCGGTGGCGAAGGCGACCGGAGCGCGGGTCATACGCCGTTCAACACCTGCCGGTAGGCGTCGGTGAACGGGGGGTAGCGCGGGCCGGGGGCGAGCTCGAGGCGCAGCCGCAGCTCCGCGTCTTCGCGCACGTGGAGCATGGCGTTGGCCAGCCCATTGGCGCTGCCGTCATAGGTCACGCAGCCCGTGTGCTCGTTGAGCCAGTCGGCGAAGGCGGGGTGCTGGGGGACGATCAGCGGCAGGCCGAGCGCCCGCAGCTCGTGCGCGGCGAGGCAGAAGGTCTCAAACCGCGAGGGCACTACGGCCGCCACCACCCGCCGCACCTGTTTCCCCAGCTCCAGCCGGTCGATGGAGGGGATGAACGAGAAGTGCTCACGGAAGTTCTCGGGGATCGCCCGGCCCAGGCACTCGCGCGTCGCGCACTGGTGCCTGACGCAGAAGGTGTCCCGGCCGATGAACGTGGCGTGCCAGCCGCGCGCCGGCTCGCGCGCGAGCAGGCTGCTCATCGCCTCGGCGAACTGAACGCAGCCCTTGACCTCCTGCAGCTTTCCAAAAAAGAGAAAGTGGGCCGGGTCGGGCAAGCGCGGGGGCGGGGTGAAGCCCTGCAGCAGCTCCTCCATGGGCGGCGGTGACACCACGAAGCGGCTCCGGTCGAGTGCGTGGGTGCGGCGGTAGAACTCGCCCAGCGAACGGGAGGGGGTGAGCAGCAGGTCGGCCAGCTCGAGGCCTTCGTGCTCCAGCCCCCACATCGTGCGTCGCTCGGCGTCGGGCTCCAGCCCTTCGGCCCGGTCGATGAACTCGAGGCTGCCGTGGAGCCGCACCGCGACGATCGTCTCGGACAGGGCGCCGCTCCGGTGCCGCCGCAGCGTTGCCACCCCCAACCCCGCGTATTCGGGGAACTCCACGAAGTCGATGGGCGTGCGCTCGTTCAACGCCGCGAGGCCCGCCGCGAAGCGCGAGGCGTTGAAGGCGTAGATCGAACCCTCCGGGGCGGGGCGGCCGTCCACCTCGCTGAGGGCCACGACGTCCACCCGGCCATCCCCAAACGGCTCCAGGGCGAACTGCTTCCGCGCGGCCTCCACCTCGGCCTGGGCGAAGTCACACAGCACCGTGACGTGATACCCCTCGCGCGCGAGCAGGCGCACCGCCCCCGAGAGGAACACGCCAGCGCCTCCCGGGTTGAAGGGGTGCAGCTCGTAGGTGGGAAAGACGAGGTGCTTGTTCAGTTTTCCAGGAACTCGTTCCATCGCTGCTCCGCTCGAACATTGAGCTCCTGGAGGTGGGCCTGCGCGAGCGGGATGAGCACGTCGCGGCGCTCCAGCGCCGCCGAGAGCTTGGCGGAGATCGCCGCGGGGCTGTCGTGGTGTGCCACCACCAGCGCGTCGTGCAGCACTGGCACGTCGTCGAAGAGCACCGAGGTGTTGCTGGTGACGCAGATCACGCCTGAGAAGATGCTCTCGAGAACGGTCATCGGGTAGCACTCCACCAGGGAGACGTAGGTGGCGGCCTGCATGGTGCGCAGCAGCTCGAGGAACTCCGGGCGGGGCCTCATTCCGTGCACATGTATGCGGTGGGACTCGGCCTGGAGGTAGGCCGCCTTGACCGGCTCGATGGTGTGCACCTCGGCACCCGGCACGAGCAACGCCGCCACGATCTGGGTTTCGACGTTCTTGTGGCTGGCGGTGGGGGCGAAG
>JBBRUE010000894.1:0-3190 GCA_038248085.1 Myxococcales bacterium
GCTCGCCGCGCAGCGTGGTGGCGCCTTCTTCCCCCGAGATCTGCAGCAATCGCGCGCGCCCTGAGACCCCGCGCTCGGTGACATGCATCGCCATCACGTGGCCGACACCGTACGAGGCGAGCTTCTCGTCGACGTCCTTCGCGGCGAGGCGCTTTTCCCAGCGGTACTTCGAGAGCTGCGCGAACGTCGACACCTTGCAGGCGTGCTGGGCGTCGGTGGTCAGGAACTTCCCGAGGTCGGAGGGCGACGCGGGGATCGGCTTGCCGGGCATGATGTCGGGTCGGCCGCGCAGCGAGGCGTTGGGCACGCCGCCCCAGACGATCTCGTTGTTCTCGGTGTGGCCTCCGCAGACCGCGCTGTACACGGAGTCGACCAGCCGATCGTTCGCGTCGAACGAGGCTTCGCCCCGGGTCGCCTCCACCGCGGCGCTGGTGCTGGGCGCTTCCCCCGACACGCCCTTGTAGACCGCGCAGTGCTGCTCGGTGCACAGCACGTAGGGATCGGCGAGGTGCTTGAGACCGATCTTCGCCAGCACCTCGCCGCGCGCGGTGACCGCCTGGGCCTTGAGCGCCTCCACGTGGGCCTTGGCGAAGATCTCCGAGGGCACCAACCCCTTGAGGAGATCCTCGAGATCGACCTGGTTCACCACCGCGATCTTCCCCCCGCGGTCGGCGGTGAGCAGCACGCTGCCCCGGTAGGCGCGATCTTCGAAGTTGTGGAAGTCGTAGCCGACGCCGAACTCCACGCGCCGCACTTCGATGGGCGCGCCATCGGGCGACTCGGCGGTGAGCTTCTCGTCGGGCCTGGCGACCACGGTGCCGCTGCCGTCGACCAGCTCGAGCTTGATCGTTCCCTTCGCCTTCACCTCTTCGAGCAAAGAGGTGCGCACCTGGAACTTCTTGAGCATCTCTGCCTGCTGCGCGGCGAGCGACTCCGGAGGGGCGGGTGGCTGGTCGACCACCAGCACGTAGCGGCGGTTGTCGATCACCTTGCCGGCGATGCCGTACACGCCGCCGAGCACCTGCGACTTGAGCGAGAGCCCCCGGCCGGCCCATTCCTCCTGCGCCTGGGCGAGGCCGAGCTTGTCGTTGAACGGCACCTCCGCGACCTGGATGCGCGCCACGATGCTCGCCGGCGTACCGCCGACCCGCCGCACCTTCCACTCCATGCCCGGTGGGCCCTCGACGAACTTCTCGGGCGTACCCGGGAGACGGAAGCGCAGGCGGCCGCGGCCCACCAACGTCACCTCGGTGCTGCCCTCCATCAACCGCACGGGGATCGAGGGAGCCCCCCCTTTGAAGTCGAGGCGCTTGGTCGTCAGCTCGCTCGGCGGGGGCGGCAGGTCCAGCCCGTCACCGGCGCGGGCGAAGGAGGCGACGAGCAGCGTGGTGAGCAGGGCGCTCCGCATCGGGCTCCGATAGATCAAAGCCCGGAACTCCACGGGGAGGTCCGGGCTTTTAAATGAGGCGCCACCCGGAATCGAACCGGGGAATGAGGGTTTTGCAGACCCTTGCCTTACCGCTTGGCTATGGCGCCGGAATTCCGGGCGGTATCTCGCAGGTCGATCCTTCGGTCAAGGTTCCGCTGCGTTGATTCTTGAGTCAAAGTTCGCGGCCATGAGCACCGGGTTCGCCACGTTCACCGAGGAACACGAAGCCTTTCGCCAGACGGTCCGCCAGTTCGTCGAGCGGGAGATCAAGCCGCACGTGGCGAAGTGGGAGGCGGCCGAGGAGTTTCCCCGGGCCCTCTATGGCCAGGCCGCGGAGCTCGGGTTGTTCGGCCTCAAGTACGAGGCGAAGTACGGCGGTACCGACGCCGGCTTCTTCTTCGAGGCGGTGGCGACCGAGGAGATGTCGAAGTGTGGCTCCGGCGGCGTGGCAGCGGGCTTGATCGGCCAGGCGACGATCGCCACGGGGCCGTTGCATCTGTTCGGCACCGACGCGCAGAAGGAGACGTACCTGACGCGGGCGATCAAGGGCGAGTGGGTCGGCGCCTTCGCCGTCACCGAGCCGAACGCCGGAAGCGACGTCGCCGGCCTCAAGACCCGCGCGCGGCGCGACGGGGCGGACTGGGTGATCGACGGGAGCAAGACGTACATCACCAACGGCGTGCGCGCCGACTACACGATCGTCGCCGCGAAGACCGACGTCGCGAAGGGCCACAAGGGCCTCTCGATGTTCCTCGTGCCGAAGGGCACGCCCGGGTTCTCGGTGAGCAAGAAGCTCCAGAAGCTGGGGTGGCGCGCGTCGGACACCGCCGAGCTCACCTTCGAAGACTGCCGCGTGCCCGCAGACGCGCTGCTCGGGGTCGAGGGCAACGGGTTCGCGCAGATCATGGGCAACTTCCAGTGGGAGCGCCTGTCCCTCGCGCTGGGCGCCATCGGGGCGGCCGACGACATCCTCGCGACGGCGATCGCCTTCACCAGGAGCCGCGAGGCGTTCGGCCAGGCCGTCGCGAAGTTCCAGGTCACCAAGCACAAGCTCGCCGAGATGGCGACGGAGCTCGAGGCGGCGCGGCAGTTGACCTACCACGCGCTGAGGCTGCACGCGGCGGGGGAGTGGGCGCTGGCGCAGACGGCGATGGCGAAGAAGTACGCCACCGAGATGTGCTGCACGCTGGCCGACATGTCGCTGCAGCTGCACGGCGGCGCCGGCTACATGATGGAGTACGACATCCAGCGGCACTGGCGCGACGCACGGCTGGGCCCCATCGGCGGAGGCACCAGCGAGATCATGAACGAGATCATCGCCAAGCAGCTGGGGCTGTAGCCCCGAGGCGACGCGACCAGCGACTCAGAACCGCGCCTGGAGCACCAGGTTGAAGCCGAGCTGGTTGGGCTGCTGGAACACCGGCTGGCTGATGAAGTCGATCGAGTCGCGGAAGGTCACGCGGTTGTCGTCGCGGTTGTAGAAGACCTCACCGAGGGCGGCGAAGTAGTCGCTGATGTCGAGCTTGAAGGTGGCCTTCACCGAGAAGATCGGCACCGGCGCGTAGCCCTGCGGCAGCGTGGAAGGATCGTTCACGTTGCGGAACACCTGGGTGCGCGTACCCAGCAGCCCGGGAGGCGGGTTGTTGCCGCCGGCCTCGAGGCTCGGGCTGGTGCGCGACGCCGGCGACTGCATGCCGGCGACCAGGCCGAGCGTGAGGTGCTGGGTGGGGAAGAACCGATCGCCACCGATCGCGAACCACA
>JBBRUE010000895.1:0-3190 GCA_038248085.1 Myxococcales bacterium
ACGACTTGTTGCGGGCCGGGGGCGGCGAGACCTGCCGCACCACCGCGCACGTGTCTACCGCGCTCTACGAGGGATAATACCTTTTCGCCCTGCTGCACTGGCGGTGGGCGCTCGGGTCGGGGCGGCCAGCCACGCCGCCGCGATCGCCTCGACGTCTCGACGCGGGGGCCGACGACCCCAGCAACGACAGGCGAGGTGTGGACCCTGGCTGCGCTGCCCCACGAACTCCCGGCCCAACGCCGCGCCCGGGAACGCTTCGTGCGCCTGCGGCCCCGGCTGGCGTTGGTGATCGGCCCCGAAGGCTCGGGGAAGTCGGCCTGGCTGGCGTCGATGCGCTCGCCTGACGTCCGCGAGCTCGAGGTGTCAGCGCGGCTCACCACCCAAGCCGAGCGGGAACTCCTCGAGTGGCTCTCCGCGCCGACCCGCAGTGCCTTCCTCGTGGTGAGCGGCCCGGTGCCCCCTCCGGCCCTGGTGCTCCAGGGCGAGCACGGCGACGAGCCGGTACACGACACCGCGAGCCTCGCCTCGGCCGTGCCCCACCTCTCGCCGGCGATCCTCGCGTGCGTCGACGCCGTGCATGCGTTCGATCCACCGACTGAGTCGGCGTTGCTCGACCTCGCCCGTGCGCTGGCCCGGGCCCGGAACATCGAGCTCCCGGAATCGGCGTTGACCCAACTGGTTTCACTGGCCCTCCGCGCCCAGAGAGGGGCCCACGAGCTGACGACGTTGCTCGCGCGCATCCCCCCGGGTACCTACCGGCCGTGAACCCTCCCGTGCAGTGGCACCGCCTGGGCCGCGTCGAGTACCGCGACGGGCTCGAGCTCCAGCGTCAACTCTCGGAGGCCCGCCGCGCCGAGCTGGTGCCCGACACCCTGTTGCTGCTCGAGCACCCGCCGGTGCTGACCCTCGGCCGGGGCGCCCACGAGACGAACATCATCGCTCCCCAATCCCAGCTCGAGGCGCTCGGGGTCGAGACCTTCGAGACCGATCGTGGGGGCGACGTCACGTACCACGGGCCCGGGCAGATCGTCGGGTACCCGCTACTCCACCTCGGGCCGGGCCGGCAGGACGTGCGCAAGTACGTGCGCGCCATCGAAGAGCTGATGATCCGCACCGTGGCCGACTGGGGCCTCACTGCCACGCGCATCGAGCCCTGGCCGGGGGTGTGGATCGCGAAGAGCCGCCGTGGGGGCCCGCGGAAGATCGCCGCCCTCGGGGTGCACCTCTCGCGCTGGTACACCCGGCACGGCTTCGCGTTGAACGTGATGACCAACCTCCGCCACTTCGAGCTGATCGTGCCCTGCGGCATCCGCGAAGCGGGTGTCACCTCGATGCGCGATGAACTCGACGCCGACGTGTCGGTGGCCGACGTCGAGGCCCGCATCGTTCACCACTTCCGCGAGGTGTTCGAGTGCGAGGTCACCCCCGCCGAGGCGCCCCTGCAGACGATCTCGGTCACGGTGCGCCGTGCCGATGGTCGCGTGTTGCTGCTCCAGCGCACCGAGGCGCGTGGTGGGTTCTGGCAGCCGGTGACTGGAAAGGTCGAAGCCGGTGAGACGCCGATCGCCGCCGCTCAACGCGAGCTGACAGAAGAGACCGGGTGCTCCAGCCCCGTGTCAGCCCTCGACTACGAGCACGTCTTCGCGCTCGGTGAGGCGAAGCCGCCGATGCTGGTGCACGAGTCGGCCTTCGTGGCGCGCGTCGGCGTCGATGCCGCGGTCAGGCTCGATCCCGCAGAGCACCAGGCCCTCGGCTGGTTCACCACCCAGGAAGCGCTGGAAAAAGTGCCGCACGCGGGGCTCGCGCGGGCGATCACGCTCACAGCTTGATGACGAGGCCTTCTCTGGCCGCGACCGTCGCCTTGCGCTGCTGCTTCACCTGCTTGAGCAGCGCATCGAGCGCGTCGTCGGTGCGGGTGGGGTCGTGGTGGAAGAGCACCAGGGTCCCGGCCTTCGCGTCGTCGGCCACCCGCACCGCGTTCTGCCAGGTCGAGTGCCCCCAGCCGATCTTTGGGCTGCCCTTGCGGCCCAGGTATTCGTCCTCGGTGTACATCGCGTCGTAGATCAACACGTCTGCCCCGCGGCTGAACTCGACCAACTGCTCGTCGCGGTCGCTCCCGTGCTCGGTGTCCGTCATGTAGACGACGCTGCGCCCCTTGTACTCGACGCGGTAGGCGAGGTTACCGCCCGGGTGGTTGGCCTCGATCGCGCTCACCGTGACGCCATGGACCTTGAGCCGGTCTCCCGCTTCGAAGCCGTGGTATTCGAGCTGCGCGCGGAAGACCATTTCGACGGTCACCGGGAAGAACGGCTGCTGCATGTGCCCCGAGAGCACGTCCTTCACCGAGCGGCCGTTGCGGGTGGGCCCGCGAATCGAGAAGCGGCTGCGCGGGTCGAAGATGGGCCCGAAGAACGGCAGCCCTTGCAGGTGATCGTAGTGGTAGTGGGAAACGAAGATGTTCGCGTCGAGCGGTCCCTGCGCCGCCGCGCCGAGCTCCCGGACGCCGGTGCCGAGATCGAAGATGAAGCTGTGCTCGCCGGCCTTCATCTCGACGCACGGCGTGTTGCCGCCGTAGCGAGCCGTCTCAGGGCCGGGGGAGGGGATGGACCCGCGTACTCCCCAGAACCGAACGGACAGACCCGCGGCGTCACGACCTCCGCGCCGCCCGCCCTCAGCCCGCCTTGGCTTCTGAACTTTCCTCGTTGAGGAATTCAATCAGGTGTCCGGACCGATCACGCTTGGTCTTGAGGTAGTCGACGTTAAGCGGGTTGGTGAGGGTCCGCGAAGGAATTCTCCGGCGCACCGGGATGCCCTCGTCGACGAGCCCGGCGATCTTCAGCGGGTTGTTGGTGATCAAATCGGCGCTCTCGATGCCGAGGCTCTTGAGCATCTCGCCCGCTGCGTCGTAGCGCCGCAGATCGTCGGCGAAGCCCAGCTTCAGGTTCGCCTCCACCGTGTCGAGGCCCTGCTCCTGCTGCAGCGCGTAGGCGCGGATCTTGTTCCCCAGGCCGATGCCGCGGCCTTCCTGGCGCAAGTAGAGCAAGACCCCGCAGCCCTGCTGGGCCATGAAGTCGAGCGCGCGATCGAGCTGCGCTCTGCAATCGCAGCGCAGGCTCCCGAAGACCTCGCTGGTGAGGCACTCGGAGTGAACGCGCACCGGCACGCCCTCCTTGCCCCGCACCTCGCCGCG
>JBBRUE010000896.1:0-3189 GCA_038248085.1 Myxococcales bacterium
CCACTGGCCGACGAGGTTCGAGTTCGCGATCAGCACGCGGGGCGCGTCGACGTGCGACTTGAAGATGCCCACCGGCTTGCCGGACTGCACCATCAGGGTCTCGTCGTCGCCGAGGTTCCGCAGCGAGGACACGATGCGATCGAAGCTCGGCCAGTCGCGCGCGGCCTTGCCGGTGCCGCCGTAGACCACGAGGTCCTGCGGGCGCTCGGCCACGTCGGGGTCGAGGTTGTTCATCAGCATGCGCAGCGCGGCTTCCTGTACCCAGCCCTTGCACGAAATCTGGTTTCCGCGCGGTGCACGGACTTCCCGGGGTCCACTCATGGCGCGGAGGTATAGACCACCGCTTCTGCTCTCGGGTAAGGCCGTCGCCATGACGCGTCAGGTTGCACTTGGAGCAGTGATTGCTTTTGCTGTCACCGTGTTGGTGTTGTCCGTGTGGACGCCGTCCTGTGGTCCTGCGGCGCCGCCGCCCCCCGCGCCTCCGCAGACGCTCGCTTCGGAACCCAACCCGAAGATGCTGCAGCTCAAGCAGATGAAGCCCTCGTTGATGCGCCAGGACGCGTTCGTTCGCGCGGTGCGCGGGCCGATGCCGACGACGCAGGTGGTCGATGGGTCGGACGCGAGCGTTCCGTGAGGTCGCCTGGGGCCGGGTTGATCCTCGTGCTGGCGGGCTGCGTGAGTTCGCCCCGGCCTGTCCCGGTCGTGGTGAAGCCGGTCGAGATCGTCGCCAAGCCGGCGGTGGATTCGCAGGCCGAGCTGCGCGCCGTACTGCAGGCCTTCGTGACCGCAGCAGAGACGAAGCGGTTCTCCGACGTGCACGCGCTGCTCGCAAAGCCGCTGCGTGATCGCTACTCGGTCGATCAGCTCTCGGTGGACTTTTTGGCCGAGCCGCTCGCGTCGGCCCGGCTGGCGCAGATCAAGCTGAAGTCGGAGGCGCCGTTTGCCGAGTCGAAGGCGTCGGCCTCGCTCGAGTGGGCTTCGGGCCGCGCCGTGCGGCTCGTTCGGGAGCCGGACGGCTGGCGCGTCGCTGCGTTGGAGTGACGGTTACTTCAGGAACTCGCCGAGCCGGTCCTCGAGGCCGAGGTGCGCGGCGGCCGACTCGAGCATCTTCTTCTCGCGGGCGTCGATCTTCCCGTCGGCGAGCGCGACCTGCACCAGCTCTCGCAGGAACGACTCGGCCTCGGTCGAGCCCTTGACGATCAGCTTGTTGAACATCGAGTTCGCCGGCGCATTGAGGGCGAGTTCGACGTTCGCCCAGGGCACGCTCCAGCGCTCAGACGCCATCTTGAGGAGCGCCTTTTCCTTCGCGTCGACCACGCCGTCCGCCATCGCCATCGCCGCCATCAGGTAGACGAGGCGCTCGCGCTCTTCCTTGTCGGGCACCTGCGTCGCCGCGGGGGCCGCGCGGGAAGTCGCCGGCTGGCCGCCCCTGCTGCGCCACCACTCCCAGCTCCCGAAGTCCTGCATCACCCAGTCCTTCTCGCCGGAGTTGAGGACCGCGCCGCAGAACTCGCAGCTCGGCTGGCCGTTGTCCGTCAGCGGCGCCGCGCAGCTCGGGCACCGGTTGGTCGACATGCCGTTGTCGGAGAGAGACTTCGCTCCCGAGGCGCGCTCCAGCAGCATCACGTAGCGCTGCGGCTGGCTGGGCAGGGCAGGAGGCTTGCCGCCTTTCGGCCCGATGCCGATCTTCGCGCTCCACTTGATCTCCACGGCCGCGAGGTCCTTGCCGTCGGCCTGCGAGAGCTGCTGGGTGTTCACCGCGCCGACCGCGCACTCGACGAAGAACTTCTGTTTCCCCTGCGCCGTGAGGTGATCGATGCCGCCCTTCACCTCGTCGGCGAAGCTGGCGGTCGCGACTTTCGCCAGGCGGCCCGCGTCGGCCAGGGTCTGCGACTCGACCCACTTCCAGAAGATCAGCGAGGCGCGGTCCTCGAGGGCCTCGGTGGTGAGCGAGGGGTCGGTCTGGCGCGCCTTCGCGAAGCCGTCGGGCACCATGGGGTGCGGCTGGAACTGTGAGCCCTGGGTGATCTCTGCGAGGACCCAGTCGTAGTTGCCGCTGTTGACGATCGCCCCGCAGAACTCGCAAGTGTTCGCCGCACCACCCTCGAAGGGAGCGCCGCAGTTGGGACACTTGCCCTGGCTGACGTCGCCCTCGACCTTCGTCTGCGTGCCGGGCTTGCGGACGAACGTCCACACCTCGGTGAACTGCTCGGGTTTCTTCTTGCGGGCGAGCGCGAGCGCCTGCTCGTCGGTGAAGTTCGCCGGCGCGTCGTCATCACACAGCTGCGCGGTGACGCGGATGTGCACCGAGTCGAACGAGTCGTTCTGCTCCAGCCCGATGATCTGCAGGTCGAGCACCTGGGGGTCGGCGATGGCGTCGCGAACGCCGAGCAGGTCGAGCAGCTTCATCTGCGTGACGAGGCGCTGGAAGGTCGCGTCGGAGAGGTACTTCCGCACTGGCTCGAGGTTCCGCTTGAACCACCCGCTCTGCACCTCGAGAAACTCGCGCTTGGTGCGATCGAAGAACTTCATCAGGTCGAACTGGGGGTCCTTCGCCTTGAGCGCGCTGACCCAGCCGTCGACGGCCGACGCGCTCACGGTGGTGCGCCGCTGGGTCTCGGCCTTGTCGATCGCCTTGCGCGTCGAGGTGTCGCCGTCGTTGGACTTCTTCCAGATGAAGTACCCGATGACGACGATGATGGTGACGGGGATGCCGACCGCCGGGTGGCGGATGATGAGCCACACCAGGATGTCGACGATGAAGCTCGCGTCGCCGCCGCCGGAGTCGGAGTTCGAGCCGGAGTCGAAGTGTTCACCCCCACCGACGCGGGCGAGGGCGGTGGTCGCGGCCAGCGCGACGAACCACAGGACGAGGGGCGGGAGTCGGGCTATCCACCAACGAGCGCGCGTCTGCATGAGTGCTCGGAACCTACCAACGGGGTCGCGTCACATGTCCGAATTCAGCATCGAGTCACACGGGGTGTTCGAGACGTGGACCATCAACGGGGAGGCCCGGCGGAACGCGCTGTCCCGCGCGATGGTGCTGGAGCTCGAGGCGAACGTCTTGCGCGTGTCGGGGGCGGGGCGAACCGTGCGCGCGGTGGTGTTGCGCGGGGCCGGGGCGAAGGCGTTCTGTGCGGGCGCGGATCTCAAGGAGCGCGCGACGATGACGCCCGAGGAGGTGACCGC
>JBBRUE010000897.1:0-3178 GCA_038248085.1 Myxococcales bacterium
CGCCGTACGTGGCGAACGTCTTCTTCACCTGGTCGCGGCCCGCGTGGGGCACCGAGGCGGGCGTCTTCTACAACGTGTACGGCCCGCGCATCTCGGACGTCGGCTTCAACGGCCTGGCGGACGTCGTCGAACAACCCTTTCACCGGCTCGACGTGACGGTGACCCAACTGCTGGGGGCGGGGTTCCAGCTCAAGCTCGCGGCCAGCAACCTCCTGAACCAGGCGGTGCGGCTGCAACAGGGAGGGGTGGACGTGCTCGTCAACCCTCCCGGCGTGCAGGTGATGGGCACGCTGTCGTGGACCTTCAACGAAGAAAGGAAATGACCATGTCTGTGCGAATGTCTGTTCTGTCGATGTGTCTCGTTTTGACGGCTTGCCCGGTGGCGACGGGGCCCGACGCCGGTGCCGGTGGTGGGACGGGGGGCGGCGCGGGCGGTGGCGGGGGTGCGCAGATGACGGTGGTCGACGTCACGGCCGACATCACCGCCGACACCACGTGGACGAAGCACAACCTCTACGTGCTCAAGCAGTTGACCTACGTGACGGGGGCGACGCTGACCATCGAGCCGGGCACCACCATCGCCGGCGACTCGGCTTCGGCGATCATCGTCTCGCGCGGCGCGAAGTTGGTGGCGGCGGGCACGGCGACCGAGCCCATCGTCTTCACCTCGAGTCTGCCGGTCGGCCAGCGCGGCGGCCCCCAGGGTGACTGGGGCGGGGTGGTCTTCCTCGGGCGGGCGAGCATCAACACCCTGGGCGGCGAGAACAACGCCGAGGGCCTGCCCGACGACCCGAAGAACAAGTACGGCGGCGGCGCCACGCCCGACGACGCCTACGACTGCGGCACGCTCCAGTACGTGCGGGTGGAGTTCGCCGGCCGTCCGCTCTCGGCCAACAACGAACTCAACGGCATCACGCTCAACGCGTGCGGCAGCGCGACTACCATCGACTACGTGCAGGTGCATCGCGGAGTCGACGACGGCATCGAGCTCTTCGGGGGGACGGTGAACCTGAAGCACCTCGTCATCACCGGCTCTGACGACGACGGTCTCGACTGGGACAAGGGGTGGCGCGGCAAGGCGCAGTTCGTCATCACCGCGCAGATCCCCGGGCGCGGGAACCACGGCATCGAGGCCGACAACGACGCCACCAACCCCGAGCTGACGCCCCGCAGCGCGCCGACGCTCTACAACGTCACGCTGGTGGGCCGGAACCCCGACACCGCGGCCTCCGAGGGGCCCTCGCGCGGAATGATCTTGCGCGCGGGCACCGCCGGGAAGCTGTTCAACGTCATCGTCACCAACTTCACCGACAAGGGGCTGATCATCGACGGCAACCCGAGCAAGGCGCAGTGGGCGGCGGGCACGCTCGCGGTGAGCCACTCGGTCTTCTTCCAGAACCCCTCGATGGGCGTGACGGACTACCTGGCGCCCCCGAGGGCCGACGGCGGCATCACCGACAACGGGTTCAACGAGCCGATCGAGCTCTCGGCGCCGTCGCTGAACAATCGCTTCGACCTCGACCCCAGGCTCGCTGCAGCCACCAGCCTCACCGCGCCCTCGTTCAAGCCGCTGGCAGATTCGCCGGCCCTGCTGGGCGGGGCGACGCCGCCGGCCGATGGGTTCTTCGACCCGGCGGCGACCTTCGTCGGCGCGATCGGCGCCACGGACTGGACGGCGGGCTGGACGGCGTACCCCGAGAACTGACCGGAATCGGTTCTCGATGCAGGGCCCGGCGGCTCCGGTTTCCCACGGGCGGGAGACCGGGGCCGTCGTGTTTTCGGGGTTCGCCCGCCGCGGACACCCGCGCCGCGTAGAGTCCGCGCCCATGTGGGACGCCTGGACCCCCGCCACCTGCTGGCCTGATCACTGCTTCTGCGAGGCGGTCCGCGACGGCCTCGTACGCCAGCCCGCCAACACCTGGTCGAGCCTCGCGTTCTGCGTGGGCGGCGTGGTGATGGCGATCGAGCTGGTGCGCCGCCGGGAGTCGCGCGGGTTGAGCCCCTTCGAAGCCGCGTGCTTTGCGCTCGCCTCGTTCTTCGTCGGCGCGGGGAGCGCGTTCTACCACGCGTCGCTCACCTTCTTCGGGCAGTGGCTCGACGTGGAGTCGATGTACCTGCTGGTGCTGGTCGCCTTCGCGGTGAACGTCGACGCGCTGCGCCCCCGCGCGCCGAAGCGCTTCCTCGCGGTGTACGTGGGGGTCAACCTCCTGCTCGGGGCGCTGCTGGTGTGGGTGCCGCTGCTGCGCCGCTTCGCGTTCGCCTTCGTGGTGTTGTCGGTGGTGCTGACTGACGTGCTGCTGCGGCGGCGTGGGCTGCGCGCCTGGCCGCTCGCGCCCCTCGGCACCGCGGCGGGGGTGATGGCGCTCGCCTTCGGGATCTGGATTCTCGACACCACCCACGTGCTCTGTGTGCCCACGAGCCTGCTGCAGGGCCACGCCGCGTGGCACGTGCTGGGCGCCGTGGCGACGTACTTTCTGTGGCGCTACTTCCGCGGGCCGGGGTCGTCGCGCGCGGCAGGCTGATCCGCGGCTACACTCGGGCCGATGGTGCGTTGGTCGTTGGTCCTCTTCATTCCGTTGATGGCCGTGGCGCCGCCGGTGGCCGAGCCGCCACGCGTTCCCCGCGCCCTCGCCCAGGAGATCCTCTTCATCACCGGGCCGGGTCCCGTTCCCTGTGAGACCGGGACCGAAGCCGAGCAGATCGCCTGCCTGCTCGCGGCGCGCTTCAAGACCGACCCGCGCGCCGCGAAGGTCGCCCTCGCGCTCTACGCGCAGACCGGCACGGTGGTGGGCGTGCTCCCCGAGCAGGACTTCAACGGCGGTTACCGCGGAAAGCTCCACCTCGTGCCGCACCTCCCCATCGGCGTCGATCGCAAGCACCTCGAGTGGGCCGCCGCCGCGCTCCTCGACTTCGACGACTTCTTCCGGCAGCTCGGAGGCACGCCGCGCTACCGCTGGCAGGCGCTCGACTTCCGCTTCTTCGAGTCGGTGAAGCGCCGCACCCCCTCGGCCTTCGCGGACGCCTGGGCTGTCGCCTACAACGTGTCGGGGTCGCTCTTCGGCTCCGAGGCGGGAGTGCGGGGCACGCTCTTCCACGAGGTCTTCCACCTCAACGACCAGGCGCACGGTAACTGGTCGTCCCGCGCGCTGGCCCCGGTCTTCGACGCCATCGTCGCGAA
>JBBRUE010000898.1:0-3158 GCA_038248085.1 Myxococcales bacterium
CCGCCACCAGGTACCGCTTCATCAGGCCGCGCGCCTCGGTGAAGGTGTGGCGCGGGTCTCGCAGCAACGAGACGTAGCATTCCCACAACATCGCGGCCCACACCTCGCCGGTGTTGTGCACCTCGGAGTTGTCCGCGCCGGTCTGGCCGAAGGCGATCGGCGCGGTGGCCCCCGACCGCGACTCGCAGGACAACACCCCGGTGCTCGAGAGCTTCACCGTGGGCAACGCGATCACCATCACCGACGTGACGCTCGACGACTCGGGCACGAGCTGCGACCGCGACGGTAACCTCGACGCCAACGAGCGCGGGGTGCTCACCATTCGCCTGCGCAACACCGGCATCGGCACGCTCTCGGCGGCGACGGTCTCGGTGACCACCACCACCGCGGGCGTCAGCTTTCCCTCGGGGGCGATGCTCGCCCTGCCCAGCACCGCGCCGTTCGGCACCGCGACCATCAGCTTCCCGGTGGCGCTCAACGACGTGGCCGGGCCCCAGGGCGGGCAGTTCAACATCAGCGTCGCCGACGCCTCGCTGGCGATGGGCCCGGTGACGAAGCAGGCGATGTTCCGCCTCAACTTCGACGTGGTGCCCGCGAGCAGCCGCCTCGACGACGTGGAGGCCCCGCTGTCGCAGTGGTCCGCCGCGTCGGACCCCAACGGCAACACCGGCAGCGACTTCCGCATCTTCCAGTCGAGCGCGACGCAGCACTTCTGGTTCGGCCCCAACCCGTCGTCGCCGGCTGACACCTACCTCACTTCGCCGCCGCTGCAGGTCGGCGGGGGGGCGTTGTCGATCACCTTCAAGCACCGCTTCGACTTCGAGCGGAGCGCCACCGAGTTCTTCGACGGCGCGGTGATCGAGGTGAGCGCCAACGGCGGCGCGTGGACCGACGTCGGGGTGAAGGCGGCGCCGGGGTACACCGGCACGCTCACCACCTCGCAGAACCAGAGCGCCAACCCGCTCAAGGGCCAGCGCGCGTACGTCGGCAAGAGCGCGGGCTACCCGGCGTTCATCAACGAGACGGTGAGCCTCGGCACCGCCTACGTGGGCAAGACGCTCCGCTTCCGTTTCCGCATCGGCGCGGACGACGCGGCGGCCGCGAAGGGCTGGGAGATCGACGACATCCAGATCGCCGGCATCACCAACATGCCCTTCACCAGCGTGACCTCGGACCCCAATACCTGCACCAACCAGGCGCCTACGGCGACGATCGGGCCGAACATCGAGGTCGACGAGCGCGCCGTGGTGACCCTGGTGGGCGCGGGTACCGACCCCGACAACGACCCGGTCACCGTGATCTGGACGCAGATCGACGGGCCGCAGGTGACGATCACCGGCAACACCTTCACCGCGCCGGAGGTGACGGCGAACAGCCTCCTCACGCTCCAGCTGACGGTGACCGACGGCCGCGCGATCACCCGCCCGCTCGAGCAGACGGTGCTGGTGAAGAACGTGAACCGCGCGCCGGTGGCCACGGTGCCCGCCACGCAGGAGTCGAACATGGGGGAGATCGTCACCGTGTACGGCACGGGCACGGACCCCGACGGCGACGCGCTCACCTACGAGTGGTCACAGCTCAGCGGCCCGCAGGTCGCGCTCTCGGGGGCGACGACGGACACGGTCACCTTCCAGGGACCCTCGGTCGCGGTGAATGAGGTGGTGAAGCTCCAGCTGATCGTCCGCGACGCGAGCCAGGCCTCCGAGCCGGCGGTGATCGACGTGGTGATCAAGAACCCCACGCCGGTCGTCGACGTCAACCCGATGCCGAAGGGCTGCGGCTGCACCAGCGGGTTCGAGCTGCTGCCGTTCGCCGCGCTCGGGCTGCTGTTCCTGGGCCGCCGCCGCCGGAGCTGATCGGGGGCAGGAGCACGGGAAGAACGGCGCCCCCAGCGAAGTTTGCCGGGGGCGTCTTCATCTGTAAGGTGCCCCGCCATGCGTCGTTTTGCCGTTGCCCTGAGCGCCGTCGTCCTGAGTGGCTGTTTCTTTCCCGCGGATCGGGGCCGGGTGGTCGAGAACCGGCTCGACGGGCTGGCGTCCGACAACGTCAAGCTGAAGGCAGAGCTCGCGGACACGCGCGGGAAGCTGGAAGACGCCACCACCCAGCTGCAGACGGCGCTGGACCAGCTCGACCGCGCCAGCCGCACCACCGGCGCGAACATGGGCGTGAAGGTGGACACCGCGCTGCAGGACATGGCGGTGCTCCGCGGGCAGATCGAGTCGCAGCAGGTGAAGATGCAGGAGCTGGAGGCGAAGCTGGCGGCGCAGCCCGTGGTTTCTGCCACCAACCCCTCCGCGACCCCCGAGCCGAAGAAGGAAGAGCTCAAGCGGCCCGACGACCCGAAGGACTTCCTCAAGCTGGCCGACGACAAGTCGAAGGCCGGGGAGCTCGATCTCGCCCGCAAGCTGTACGCGGAGTTCATGCGCAAGTGGCCCCGCGACGAGGGCATCGGTGAGGCGCACTTCTCCCTGGGCGAGCTGTTCTACGGCGAGCAGAAGTGCCGCGAGGCGCTCTACGAGTTCGGCAAGGTGATCCAGGATCACCCCAAGACGAAGTCGGCGCCGGTCTCGTACCTGCGCAGCTCCGAGTGCTTCAAGCAGCTCAAGATGAGCGACGAGTCGCGGCTGGCGCTCGAGGAGCTGGTGAAGAGCTTCCCCAAGAGCGACGCGGCGAAGACGGCGAAGACGAAGCTCGCCGAGCTGCGCAAGGGCAAGAAGTGAAGGCGCTCTCGCTGTGGGTGCTGCTGGCGTTGCCGGCCCTGGCCGCCGCGCCCCAGTTGACGATCATCTTCGAGGGGGACAACGGGGGCGAAGTCGCCCCCTGTGGTTGACACGCCAACCCCACTGGCGGTCTGGCCAGGCGCAGAACGGTGTTGGACCAGCTCGGCGCGGCGAACGTGCTGGTGCTCGATTCGGGCAACGCGCTCTTCCGCAATGCGGGCGTGGCGAACGCGGACGATCAGAAGCGCGCGAACCTCGTCTTCACGGTGATGGAGGAGCTCGGCACCCGGGCGATGGCGGTGGGGCAGCGCGATCTCTCGTCGGGCACCGCGTTCCTCGAGGCCCTGGCGAAGGGCCGGAAGCTCAAGGTGCTCTCGGCGAACCTGCGGCGCGGTGAACGGCGGCTCTTCGACGCGGGCGTGGTGATCTCCGCCGGCG
>JBBRUE010000899.1:0-3132 GCA_038248085.1 Myxococcales bacterium
AAGGCGTCGATCGTCCGCGTGGTCGAGGGCGCGGTTCGCGTCAACCCGACGCCGGCGATCGCCAAGACCATCAAGCCCGCCAAGAAGGGCCCCCGCGTCGAGGTGCCTGGCCCGAAGGAAGTCACCGTCGACGAGTGGGAGAACATCTTCACCACCCTCGCCGCCAACCAGCAGGTCGTCGTCGGCGTCGACCTCTGGGAGCAGGCCGAAATCGACGCCAGCTCCAAGGCCGACGCCTTCTCGAAGTGGATTGAGAAGAACCAGTAAATCATTCGCGGTGCTCTGGGCGCTGACGGCTCTCGTCGCCGGCGCCCAGGACCAGCGACCCTTGCCCCGGGGGGCGCCGGAGGCCTTCGTGCCGACCGCGCCCCGCGTTCACGTCCGGGCGCACGAAGAACTCGACCCCGACCGGTTGCGCGATCTCGCCCGGCCGGGCGTCACCCTCTGGCTCTCCACGCGCAGCAACACGCTGCGGGCCTCCACGCTCGAGAACGTGGGGCGCTTCGACGCCGCGTGGGTGCAACTCAGAGCGCCGCTCAAGCCCGTCGATGCGAACGTCTTCGCGAAGATCCCGGCCGCCGGGGCCTGGGTCGACGTGGCAGGGCTCGAGCTCACCGGCCGCCTCCCGGGGGCGCGCCGCTGCGCGGTTTCGCTGCAAGGCGCACTCGATGAAGCGCTGATCGCCCGCCTCTCCCGCGCGCGCCCCGCCGAGGTCCGGTGGACGCCCGGTGGCGAGGTTGATCTCCTGTCGTGGGGGCAGTTCCGCCAGTTGCCCGGCCGCCGGGTGATCGCCGCGGCGCCCCAGTCGTTGCTCCCGGTGAACTGCGCCGAGCGCAAGAGCGGCGACCCGTCGGTGGAGCTCCACGTCGCCAGTCTCCTCTCGCTCTCCAGCGACGTCTTCCCGTGTGGCGCCGGTGCGCGGGTCGTCGTGCAGCCCGACGTCGAGTCGTGGTTGCTGCAATCGCTGCTGGTGCGTGACCCGTCAGTGGAGCTGGTGATCGAGGTGGGCGCCGACGCCGCCCGCGCGGTGGCGGCGCGGGGGCTGCTCGAACGCCTGCAGCTCGGAGCGTCCCGCTGATCCTCGAACCCCCCAGACTGGCAGATTGACAGCTTGACCTCCCCTCACGCACAGGGGGATGATTCGCCCGTTTTCAAAGGGATTTTTCCAAGGAGTCCTGACCACTTGCTTCACCAGCAAAGGGTCACCGCGCAGGTACATCGCGCCGGCAGCTCCGGACTTCTGACCAGGATACTCATGCGCCGATCCGTCTTCGTTTCTCTCGTCGCGCTGTCCGCGGTGGCCTTCGGTCAGGCCCCCGCAGATCGCAAGCCCACCAAGGAAGTCGAGCTCAAGAAGAAGGAAACGAGCCTCGTCCCCGACAAGTCGCTCGCCGGCGACATCACGCGCAAGAAGGAGAAGCGCGATGATGCCCCCTCGCTGAAGTACGACCAGTTCCGCCTGGGCGTCGAGCTGCAGGTCGCTGCCAAGCGCCGCGAGCAGATCATCGATCTCCAGAAGATCATCGACCTCTCTTCCGACAAGAAAGAGAAGCCCTCGCTCCTGTTCCGCCTGGGCGAGCTCTATTGGGAAGAGTCGAAGTTCTTCTCGTTCGAGGCCAACCGCAAAGACGACGACAAGATCCGCGCGATGAACAGCGACGACAAGGCCGGCATCGAGACGGCCGAAGCGGAGAAGGCGAAGCTGAACGACCAGGCCAAGGCCTACGCCCAGAAGGCGATCGACAGCTACTCGCGCATCGTCCAGGAGTTCAAAGACTTCGATCGCACCGACGAGGTCCTCTATTTCCTCGGCCTCAACCTGATGGAACTGGGCGACGAGAAGCGCGGCCTCGTCGCGTACAACCGCCTCATCAGCAAGTACCAGAAGTCGCGTTACCTGCCTGACGCCTACCTGGCCGTCGGCGAGTATTGGTTCAACGGCAGCAAGGGCAAGCGCGACTTCCTCGAGAAGGCGCTCGACGGGTACAAGAACGCCGCGAAGTTCCCCGAGAACCAGGTGTACGGCTACGCCCTCTACAAGCAGGGCTGGTGCCACTTCAACATGTCGGACTTCGAGAAGGCGATGGACCAGTTCAAGGCCGTCGTTCTCTATACGAAGTTCGCAGGACAGGAAGAGGTCGAGGGCAAGAAGGGCGCGAAGGGTTCACGCGCCGGTCTCGCCAAGGAAGCCCGCACCGACTTCGTGCGCGCCTACGCCCGCGGCAACGGCGGTCCCGGCGAGGCGAAGGACAAGTTCAAGAGCCTCACCGACACCCCTGACGAACTCCGCATCATGCTCAAGCAGCTCGCGGGCCTCTTCTACGAAGACGGCAAGGACAAGGAAGCCGCGCTCGCCTACGACATGTTGATCAAGGAGCGCCCGATCTCCCCTGAGGCCCCTGGCTTCCAGTCGCGCATCGTCGACTGCGTCATGCGCGCGGGGAACAAGCAGATGACGGTGCAGCAGGTGCGCCGCCTGGTGAAGATCATGGACGACGTCCTCAAGGGCAACCCCAAGCTCGAGGACAAGGACAAGAAGGCCCTCGACGAGGCGCGCGAGCTCTCGGAGCGCACGATCTCCAGGCTGGCCGTCGACTGGCACAACGAAGGCCGCAAGACGCGCGACGAGGCGACCTTCGAGTTCGCCAACGCCGTCTACGCCGACTACCTCACGCTCTTCCCGGCGAGCCCCAAGGCGTACGACCTGCGGTTCTTCTGGGCCGAGCTCCTCAACGACAACCTGCAGAAGTACGAGAAGGCCGCCGGCGAGTACACGACGGTGTTCGGCGTCGACCTCGAGAAGCTCAAGAAGACCGAGAAGCCGGGCAAGTACATGAACAACGCCTCGTACAACGCGATCCTCGCGTGGACGGAGGTCGTGAAGAAGGACGAGACCGAGGGGAAGTTCAAGCCCGAGCCGATCACCGACCCGACCAAGAAGCTGACGATTCCGCCCTCCAAGCAGAACCTCCTCGACGCCTGTAACAACTACCTGAAGTACATCGAGAAGGGCGAGAAGAAGGTCGAGATCGCCTACAAGGCCGCCCGCATTTATTACGACTACAACCACCTCGACGAGGCGGTCGCGCGGCTCTCGGAGATTGCCCTCAAGCACCCCGACTACAAGTTCGA
>JBBRUE010000900.1:0-3131 GCA_038248085.1 Myxococcales bacterium
GCAAGGCCGCCGAGGCCGCCCTGTGGGACGCGGCGGAGGGTGAAGGGCGACTGCGCTCGCTCCGCGCGTGCAAACGCCAGGTCGACGCCGAGATCGCCAAGTTCGTCAGCAAGACGGCGGGTCGCACCGCGCCAGCCACCGAGGCGGAAGCCGCCAGCGCGCCATTTCACCTCGTGCGACACCAGAAGCTGATCGCGGCGGTCAAGAAGGCGACCAAACCCGAGGTGCCCGCGTGGGTCGACCGGCTGGCCGCCCCGGCGGACTACGCCCACGGCGATCGCCAGGAAGCGCTGGCGCTGATGTTGCTGCTGCGCGCCCTCCCCTCCGATCGACGTGCGACACTCTTGCGCGAGGCCCGCCGGCTGGTGGAGAAGGCCGACGCGATGTCGACCGCCACCCGGCGTGAGTCGTTGCGGTTTCATCGCGCCGCGCTGGTGCGGCAGGCGTGGGCGATGCCTGGAATGTGGTGAGGAGTCTTCGTGGCGAACGGTACCGAAGCAGGCGGCATCACCTTCGACCGCGTCGGCGACTACGCGGCGGCGCGGCTGACCCAGCGTCGCGAAGACTGCCCCGACTGCGGCGGCAGCGGGCTGGTGCGCACCACCACGCACCAGAACGGCCGTGACTACGAGGTGGTGTCCCCCTGCGCCCACGCGAAGCTCCAACGCCGGGCCGCGCTGTTCAACGAGGCGCGCTTGCCGGCGGTGCAGTCCCTCGCCAGCTTCGAGTCGTACAAGCCGTCGAACGCCGAGCAGGGCCGCGCCCGCGAGCTGGCCCGGGAGTTTGCCTTCCGCTGGCCGGCGCTTCGCGGCTTCGTGTTGAGCGGTCCCGTGGGGACCGGCAAGACGCACCTCATGTGCGCGACGCTCAAGCACCTGGCGATCGAGCTGGGCGTGAAGGTGCGCTACGTCGAGATCTCGCTGCTGTACTCGCAGATTCGCCGCGGGTTCCAGGACGGCAAATCGGGCGGCGAGATCATCGGGCCGCTCTCGCAGGTCGACGTGCTGGCGATCGACGAGCTCGGCAAGGGTCGCGGGAGCCAGTTCGAGCTCGAGACGCTCGATGAGCTGATCGCCCGCCGCTACAACGCGGGGAAGGTCACCCTGTTCGCGACGAACTACTCGCTCAAGCCGCCCGAAGAGCGGGCCCAGCGCGGGTACTTCGGCACCGAGACGGTGCTCGAGGCAGGGAAAGATTCGAAGTTGCTGTGCGACCGCGTGGGCGATCGCATCTACAGCCGGCTCTGCGAGATGTGCGACTTCGTGGAGTTCCCCGCCGCGACACCGGACATGCGGCGCAGCCCCCAGCTCTCGGGACGCAAGCGCCCCTGAGGGCTCACTTCGCGCCGCTGCAGATCCAGTCTTTGAGCAGCTTCTGCTGTTCGGCGGAGAGCGTGGTGCCGTCGTTGGGCATCGCGCCGTAGGTGTTCTCGCCCTTGGGCCCCGAGTGGCCCTTGGCCTGGCCGCCGAGCACCTTGAGCCACAGCGCGCTGTTCGCCAGCGACTTCGCCTCGACCACCTGCAGCGTGCCGGACATACCTGCGTAGATCGACTTCTTGCCGACCGTCGCCGCAGCCGTCTTGGTGGCGTCGGTGTAGTCGCCGTAGCTGTAGCCGACGACGTGGCAGCTCTTGCACTTCGCGTCGAACACCGCCTGGACGTTGGTCGCCAGCGTCGCGGCCGCGGGGGCCGCGTCACAGGTGAGATCGGGGTCGCTGGGACCGCCGCACGAGAAGAGACCGACCGCCGCCGAGATTGCAAAGATGAACGTCTTCATGGGCGAGGGAACATAGCCGACTCACCGCGCGCGTCGACCCCGTGTAGAACCGCCGCATGCGCTGGAAGTTTCTCTTGCCGATCCTCGGGTTGGTCCTCCTCGCGGCCCTCGCGTTCGCGCTGTGGCCAACGACCGGCACCGCGGTCGACCCGACGCTCGTGGCCCTACCCGCCCCGCTGCAGCCGACCGCGCCGAATGCGACCCCACGGTCGAGCCCCCCCGGTGCACCCGCCCCCACCGCCGCACCGGTCGCGGCGCCGGCGCCTGCCCTGGCCCCGCCGACCGAGCTCGGCGTGCTCGACCCGGTGCCCGACCCCGACCAGGTGCGGGCGCTCGGCCTCGACCCCGACGAGGTGATCGAACCCGTCGACGGGGGCCCGCTGCACGCCATCTCGCGCGACGGGATCAAGGGCGCGGTGAAGGAGAAATTGCCGGAGATCAAGGAGTGCTACGAGTCGTGGCTCCAGCAGGACCCGACGATCAGCGGCCGTATGAAGGTCGAGTTCCAGATCATGGAGATCCCCGGGCGCGACCGCGCGAAGGTGATGGCGGTCACCGTCGCTGACGGCGGCCTCGGCCACCTCGCGATGGAGGGCTGCGTGCGCAACGTCTTCAAGTCGATGCGCTTCGAGGCGCCCCGCGGCGGCGAGGTGCGGGTCAGCTACCCGCTGTCGTTCGAGTCGCACCCCGATCAGGATGGGGGTCGCTGACAAGACGAGGGGAGTTACCGTCGCGGTTTTTTTCACAAATTTATGCCCTATAAAGCACATTGGCACGCGCAATATGCCTTCAAGAGCACAATTCTTCAAAAAGAGCTGAAGCGATAGAAGACCCGGCGCACGCGGGAGCCAAGACAAACGCCCCGCCCCCGTGAAGGGAGCGAGGCGCTGGTCGACCAACACGTGAGTCAGTGACTCACATGTCCATGTCGTCGCCGCCGCCGTAGTCCGGGGTGCCGCCGCCCTTGTTGCTCTTCTTCTTGGGCTTGTCGGCCACCATCGCCTCGGTGGTCAGGAGCAGCGAGGCCACCGACGCCGCGTTCTGCAGCGCGCAGCGGGTCACCTTGGCCGGGTCGATCACCCCGGCCGCGAGGAGATCCTCGTACTTCTCGGTGCGGGCGTTGAAGCCGAAGCCGCCCTTGCCCTCACGCACCTTGTTGATCACCACCGCGCCCTCGTGGCCCGCGTTCTGCGCGATCTTCCACAGGGGGTGGGTGATGGCCTTCTTGATGATCTCCACCCCGAAGTCCAACTCGCCGCCCAGCTTGAGCGCGTCGAGGGCCTCGAGCGCACGAATGAGGGCCACGCCGCCGCCGGGGACGATGCCCTCTTCGACGGCCGCACGGGTCGCGTGCA
>JBBRUE010000901.1:0-3126 GCA_038248085.1 Myxococcales bacterium
GCCTCGAGCACGAAGGTGAACGGGCCCGGGGTGAGCTGCCGCATGATGCGGTAGGCGAACTTCGAGACCTTCGCGTACTTCGAGACGTCGGAGAGATCGGGGCACAGGAACGCCAGGGGCTTCTTCCGGTCGCGGTTCTTCACTCCGTAGAGGCGATCGATCGCCTTCTTGGAGAACAGGTCACAGCCGATGCCGTAATACGTGTCGGTGGGGTACGCGATGAGGCCGCCATCCTCGAGCACCTTGGCGGCGCGCTCGATGGTGCGCGGCTGCGGGTGGACGGGATCGACCTCGATGATTGGTGCTGACGACGCCATGCCTTCGGCCTGTAGCCGAACTGCTCACCGTTTGCAGGACTTCCACGACGGCACGAAGGCCTGCTTCGTGGGGTCGAGCGCGTAGTCGACGACCTGGCACCGTTCACCCACCAGGGTCGCGCCCATCGCACCACCCCAGTCAGCGTGGACCCGCACCCGGGCCGCGCCCTTCGCGTCGAACAGCACCGTCGACAGGCGAGGCTTGCAGGCGTCAGGGCTGCCCTTCTGCACGGAGATCACGCCTGCGGGCTTGCCGGCCGAGAAGAACCAGAACTCCCCTTCCTGCACTTCGGGCTTCGCGTCGCACCACTTCCTGGGAGCGGCGGTGAGCTCGAGCTGAAAGCCGTCGTTCAACGTCGAGGCGGTGCACGCGGTCTTCGGCTCGAGCCTCGAGGTGCTCAGCTGCTTCATCACCTCGGTGAGCACCCCCTTGCGGGCGAACAACTTCTTTTCGGCCCCCGGCGCGCGATCGAGCGACTGCTGGAGCTGCTCGAGCGCCCTCGCGGTGCCGCCCATCAAGCGCATCAGGTAGACGCCCTTCGCCTCACAGCCTTCCCACACCGGCAACACCACCCGGTCGGTCTCGGACAGGCCGCCCACCGGGGGCGCGTCGACCACGTTCCCGATGTGACCCAGCGGGGTGGAGATCTCCCCGAGCGTCGGAGGTGCGGGCGGGGCAGCGAGCAGCATCAGCAGCGGGAAGATCGTCACCCGCGACTTCTACCTGCGAGGGATCGTCCGGTCGAGCCACGCGGCTGCCTCGTCGAGCGCCGCCTTCTCTTTCGATCCGAACGAGTGCCCGGCCCCCTCGAGCGGGAGCACCTCGAGGCGGGGGTTCCGCTTCACCAGCGGAGCGAGCACCTGCATCGGGCCCAGGGCGTCCTTCGTGCCCTGGACGATCAGCGTCGGACAGCCCAGCGCGCCGAGCGCGGCCTCGTCGATCGGCCGCGGCTTTCCCGGAGGGCGCACCGGGAACCCGAGGAGCACGACGGCGGCCAGCTTCCGGCGCGACGCCACCCGCACCGCGAGCCGGCCCCCGAAGCTCCGCCCGACGATCACCAGCGCCCCCTTCACGGTCGCCAGCTCACCCTCCAGCCACTCGACGTACGCCTCGAGCCCCGGGGTCAACGCGAGTCGGGGCGGCGCGAGGCGAAGACAGGTGAAGCCCAGCGGAACCAGCCGCGCTTCGAGCCGCACGAGGATCGGTTGGTCGGCCCTGCCCTGGAAGCCGGGGAGCAGGACGACGGTGGTCACTTCTTCCTCGCCCGGATCAATCGGGGGAGCGCGCCCGGGCTCTCGCCTCCGAACGAGAAGAGCAACCGCTCACGGAACTGCTTGAGGCCTTCCCAGTCGATCTCGATGTTCCCGTGCGCCACGGGATCGCGGAGCGTCTCCTTGCCCCAGGTCACGAAGCGCGCGAACTCGTCCCAGAACGGGGCCGGCAGGTCGAAGCGCGAGGTGAGGAACTCGTTGAACACCGCGAGGTACGACTCGTGGCGCCGGTCGAGCACCCGGCTGACTTCACCCAACGACGGAGGCCGCGCGGTCAGCTCGCGATCGAGCGACTCGAAGAACCGATCGTAGTACTCGACGCGGTTGCCGCGCCGCTCGCGCACCCCATCTTCGAGGAACCGCGCGCGCAGGTTGCGCTGATCGAGCCAGCGATCGAAGCCCTGGACCACCAGTTCCACCAGGCTGCGCTCGAAGGCGCCCGAGAAGAGCACCGCCACCGCGGCCGCCGGCAGCTCGGTGTAGAGGGCCTTCTGGTAGGTGCGCTCGGCGACGAGCAACAGGTGCCACAGCCGCTCCGGGCAGGCGTCGCGCCCGGGGCCAAACACCCGCTCGAGGTTCTCGAGGGACTTCGACTCGATCTCCTGTTCGCGCTGCTCGAGCTCGAGGCGCACCTTCGTCTTCCCCTCGGCCTCCAGCCGCTTGCGATCCGACTCGGCCTGCACGCTGAGCGCCCGGGCCTCCTGCTCGGCGGTCGCCCGTTCGGCCTTGAGCCGCTCCACTTCGCGCTTGAGCCGCTCGAACTCCGTCTCGCGCACGAGGAAGCGACGCCGGAGCGCCTCGGCCTCGGCCCGTGCGGAGTCGACGCGCGCCTCGGTCGACGCCTCCAGCGCCTGTCGCCAGCCCAGCCGGCGCGCCGTGAGCTCGAGCGCGCGCTTCGCCTCGGGCTCATCGGGGTCGAGTTCCAGCGCGCGGCGGAAATGGGCCTCGGCCTGCTCGAAGTCACCCGCCTCGGCCGCGAGGTGCCCGAGATCGACGGACGGCGGCGCGCCCATGCGGGGCAACTGGGCCTCGGCCATGCGGCACGCCTCCAGCAGCGCCACCCGCGCCTCGTCGTTGCGCTCCAGCAGGCGCAACGCCCGGCCCTGCGCCGAGAGGAACTCGAAGTGCCAACCCGGCTCGGGCGACTTCACCAACACCCTCGCCTGCTCGAGCCAGTCGAGCGCGCGCTGCGGTTCCCGGCGGAGGTTGGCGATCTGCGCGAAGAGCAGGAGATCTTCCGACAGCGGCGCCTGCGAAAGCCGGCGGGCGATCAACAGGTCGGCGAGCGGCCGCTCTCCCGCGAGCTCCGCGGCCCACGCCATGTGCGCGGCCTGGTACGGCTCGAGCTGGCCCGCCGCCTCGATCTTCCGCCACAGCTCGAGAGAGCCCAGCGCGTCTCCGCGGAGCAGCCGGATGTCGGCCCGCAGCGCCCGGGCCGGCCACAGCAGCGTGGGGAGCTCGAGGCCCTCGACCTGCGCGGCGATGCGATCGGAATCATCGAACTGCCCGCGCCGCATCTTCACCATCGCCAGCACCA
>JBBRUE010000902.1:0-3124 GCA_038248085.1 Myxococcales bacterium
GTACACTCCCGGCCGCGCGATCGGTCTTCGCAGACCTGCCCTTCCCCATGAGCGACCCCGCGGTGCCCATCGATCCAGCCGTGTTGTTCCAGACGATGTTCGATGCGTCGTCGGACGCCATCGTCATCGCCGACGAGCAGGGAATCATTCGCCGCGCGAATGACGCCTGCGAGCGGCTCTTCGGTCACCCCCCGCGCTCTCTCGAGGGCCAGGCGGTCGAGCTCCTCGTACCAGAGCGCTTCGCCGGCCACCGGCACCACCGCGACGGCTACATGGGAAGCCCGCGCGCGCGCGGCATGGCGACCGGGCTCGAGCTGGTGGGCCGGCACCGCGACGGCCGCGACATTCCCGTCGACATCGCGCTCACGCCGATCGACCACGGCGGGCTGCGCTGGGTCGCCGCCACGATGCGCGACATGCGCGGCCGGGCCTATTCGGGCGACACCTTGCGGGTGCAGGCGACGGCGCTGCGGTCGGCCGCGAACGGCATCGTCATCACCGACCGCGCGGGCATCATCACCTGGGTGAACCCCGCGGCCTGCCGCATCACCGGCTACGCCGCCGACGAGCTCATCGGCCACCACACCCGAACGTTGAAGTCGGGGGAACACGAGCCCGCGTTCTACGCCCGCCTCTGGGCGACCGTGCTCGCCGGTGAGACCTGGTCGGGCACCATCGTCAACCGCCGCAAGGACGGCGTGCGCTACCCCGAGGAGCAGACCATCGCGCCGGTGGTCGACGCGGCCGGTGTCATCTCGCACTTCATCGCCATCAAGCAGGACGTCACCGAGCGCGACGCCGCCGAGCGCGCGCTCGCCCGGGCCCGCGCCGACCTCGACGTGCGGCTCGCAGAGATCGAATCGCTCAACGTGCAGTTGCGCGAACAGGCGATCCGCGACCCCCTCACCAACCTCTTCAACCGGCGCTACTTCAGCGAGACCATCGCGCGCGACATCAGCGCCGCGACCCGGAAGAAGGAGCCGATCGCGCTCCTGTCCATCGACGTCGACCACTTCAAGCAGGTCAACGACGTCCATGGTCACGGCGTCGGCGACGCGGCCCTCGTCGTGCTGGCCGCGATCATCGGCCGGTGCTTTCGCGCGTCTGACATCGCCTGCCGCTTCGGCGGCGAAGAGTTCGTCGTCGCCCTGCCTGGCGCCAACCTCGACGTCGCCCACCGCCGCGCCGAAGACCTCCGCGCGACGTTCGCCCGCACCCCCTTTGCTCAGCCCGGCGGCGCGCCCGTGCTCGCCACGCTGTCGATCGGCATCGCGACCCTCGACATCGGTCACGAGTCGATCGACGTGGCGCTCGCCCGCGCCGACGCGGCCCTCTACGAAGCCAAGCGCGGCGGCCGCAACCGCGTGGTCATCGCCGCTCACGACGTGACCTGACGCATCGAGCATCGAGGTCCGCTGATCGCCACTTTCACGGAGATTCCTGCCGCGCGTCACCTCACCGGCGCTCCCGTACGAATTGATCAGGCTTCGTAAGGGTCGTCGCAGAGCGCGCGAGGCGGTCGGGAAAGGTGATCGGCCCTCGAGGAGGTGAGGTCCGTGGCCACGATCCCCAGAGACGATCTCGCAGTGCGTTGAGCTCAGCGGGAGGGATTCTCCCGAAGTACGGGCCCCATCACAGCTCAGTGCCTCGTCACCCAGGCACCAGCGAAGCAGGCTGGCATCCCGGGGCGCATGAACTGCCGTCAGGGCGGACACGCCCGCGTCACGCCGCGCACGTGCGACCCGCCGGGGAAGCGGCGCAGGTAGTCCGCCTGCACGCGACGACACGAACCTGCGTCGTACCGGGCGTACGCCTCGGTCAGTCGCGCGAGGGCGTCTTCGATCAGCGACGCCGAGGTCGCCAGCTCCAGCGTGCGCTCGAAGGCGCGTGCCGTCTGGCGCGGGTCGTCTTCGGCATCAAGCGCGAGCCGACCCCACTCGAAGGCGCTCATCGGCGCGTAGGCGCTCGACGGCCACCGCTCGCACACTTGCTGGAAGCCCCGAATCGCGTCCTTCGCGTGGCCATCCGCGCGCGCGCGCATCGCCGCAGTGAAGGCGTCGGCGGGCGTCGGCTCGGTGGCTTCGGGCTTCACGACGGGGGGAAGCGGTGGCTCTGGCTGCACCGGCGCGGTGGGCGCGACGACCGAGGGCTCGCGCGGGGCCTGCCGCTGGCGATGCGTGGTGCGCCGAGGGCGTTCTCCCCTCACCCCGGCCCGCTCCCCCTCCGGCTCGAGCGTCGCGGGCGCCAGGTCTTCCCCCTCGGTCTCCGACTCGGTCCCGGCTTCTTCGGTGCTCCAGCGCTGGCCCTTCTCGAGGCGCGTCACCTGCTCGCCCTCGCGCACCTCGACGATGCCGCGAAGCACGGTGACCTCCACCTGGTGCCCGTCGCGGTACACGGTGAACTTCGTGCCCACCACGCGCACCTCGACCGCGTCGGCCTTCACCACGAAGCGCCGGGTCGGCTTCTTCGCCACGTCGAATGACGCGGTGCCGCGCTCGAGCAGCACCACCACTTCGGCCGCCTCCTCCGTCGCCAACTGCACCGCGCCCCCCGGCGCAACCGACACCTCCGAACCCTCCACCAGCCGCAGCGTGCGTGGCTTCTCCAACGCCACCGCGAGCTGCCCCACGGTGAAGGGCTCCGCCGACACGGGGCGCAGCGCGAGGGCCGCGACGACGCCCACCACCGCCAGCGCTCCCACCACCGCGGCCGCCCCGCGCACCTGCCGGTGCCGGCGTACCCGCCGCCGGACCTCGTGCCACTCGAGGTGGAGCGCGGTGGTGCTCACCTCCGGCGCCTTCACGAACTCCGAGAGCGGACGTTGGGGACTCATGACGACACCTCCTGCAGCGCGCGAAAGTGCTGCTCCGCGGCCGCGAGCCGCCGCTTCACGGTGGCCAGTGACAGGTTCAGGTGCTCGGCGATCTCCTCGAGCCGGTACCCCTCGACGCGCCGGAGCACGAGCGCCAGCGCCTCGTCGGTGGGCAGCCGGCGCAGCAACTCCGCGACCTGGCGCACCTCGCTGACCACCTCGGGCGGCGCGTCAGCGCTGATCAACGACTCGAGCTCTACCGGCTCGGCGTCGGCGAAGCCCAGCCGCCGGAGCAACCGCTGCTTGCGGAAC
>JBBRUE010000903.1:0-3116 GCA_038248085.1 Myxococcales bacterium
CCGCGGCCTGCCCGAAGTGACGACCAGCCGCCTCCGCGCCCGAACGATGAATGGTCTCCTCTGTCACCGCACCGACGACATGATGGAGGACGACCGGAAGCTCCAGAGCAGGATCCCCGTCACGACGGGTGCCCGGACGATCATCGACCTTGCGAGTTGCCTCGACGAGGAAGCGCTGGCGCTCATCGTCGAAGAAGCCTGGCGCAAACGCATCGCCAGCCCTTCGTGGGTTGAGAAGCGACTGGAGAAGCTGGGTGCAAGAGGGCGTCGAACCGGAGCCCTCTCGAAGATCCTCGAGGACTGCAGCACCCGGAAGACGCCACTCGAGAGCGTGCTCGAGCTGAAGGTGTGGAGGCTGCTGCGGAAGGCGGAGTTGCCGCTGCCGAGGGCCAGCTACGAATTCCAGGACGACCATGGCCAACCCGGCCGCATCGACATGGCCTACCCGGAGCACCAGCTCGCGATCGAATGCGACGGCTACGAGTTTCACGGCACGCGTGAGGCCTTCGAGTCCGACCGAGTTCGCAACTCGCGACTCGCTGCACTGGGTTGGCGGGTGATGCAGGTCACCTGGCAGCAGTACAGCCACCAGCCGGCCCGGGTCGTGCAGCGCGTGCGAGAGGCGCTTCGATACCGAACGGCCGACTTCGTGACGTGAGCGTCGTCGCCCGGGGAGAGGGGCCTGTGCGCGGCGAGCACGAGTAAAGAACTGCCCACCGCTGCCGTCAGCCCACGCACCTGAAGGTGAGATTGAAGCGCTGCTCGGCGGTGAGGCGGTGGGTGCTGGCCTCGAGCGGGAGCACGCCGTGAAACGCCAGCCGTGACGCGCCGCCCCAGATGACGACGTCGCCGTGGTCGAGGCGAACGCGACGGGTCGGCGCCTCGCGCGTCACACCGCCGAACAAGAATGTCGCCGAGACGCCGAGCGACACCGAGACGATCGGCGCCGAGAGGTCGAGCTCGTCCTTGTCTTGATGCAACGTGAGGCGGGTGCCGGGCTGGTACCGATTCACCAGGCAGGCGTTGGGCGAGAAGGTCGTCCAGCCCGCGCGCGCCGCGGCCGAGCGCGAGAGGTCGAGGAACACGCCCGGCATCGTTGGCCACGCACGACCGCTCCGGGGATCACGCGCTTCGTACCGATACCCGCGCTCATCCGAGACCCAGCCGAGCGGGCCGCAGTTGGTCATCGCCACCGCCATGGTGCGTCCGCCGGGCGTCGTCATCTGTCGCAGCGGCGCGGCCGCGATGATCGCCTCGAGGGCCGCGAGCAGCTCCCCCTCATGCGGGCGCGCGAAGCCCCGGAGGATGCTCGCGCCGGGACCGATCGACTCACTCGACGCAGGGGCTGGCAGGTCGAGCGTGAATTGAGTGCCCATGAGCGCTGCACCTCACTGCGTCGGGCGCGAAAAGTCAGGGGCGTGTTCAACGTTTGTTCAGGGAATGGTGGCGCGGGGCAGGTGGGGCCTTTATCCCTGCGTCGCAGTCGGAAGACGTGCTGCTGCCGTCCACCTCAACCGGAGCATCCCCATGAAGAAGTTGTTCGTCGTTCTCGCCACGCTCGTGGCATCGGTTTCGTTTGCGCAGAAGAAGGACACCAAGCCGGCCGAGGCCGCGAAGGAGGCCCCGAAGGCCGCCGCGAAGGACCTCATCGACACGGCGGTGGCTGCAGGTTCGTTCAAGACGCTCGCCGCGGCGCTGACCGAGGCCGGGCTCATCGACACGCTGAAGGGCGCGGGTCCGTTCACCGTGTTCGCCCCGACGGACGAGGCGTTCGCCAAGATCGCGAAGAAGGATCTCGACGCGCTCCTCAAGGACAAGAAGAAGCTGACCGCGGTCCTCACGTACCACGTGGTCGCTGGCAAGGTGATGGCGGCTGACGTGATGAAGATGAAGGACGGCAGCAAGGTGAAGACCGTCGAGGGTCGCGAGTTCACGCTCGGCCTGAAGGACGGCAAGGTGATGGTCGACGGCGCGACGGTCACGAAGACGGACATCGAGACGTCGAATGGGGTCATCCACGTGATCGACTCCGTGATCATGCCCAAGTGAGCTGATTGACCTCGTGGTACCCGGTGCCCGTCGCGCGTCCATCGATGCGCGGCGGGCTGCTTCGTTTGCGGGTCACCTGCCTCAGGTGTGAACCCGGGGGCACGGGCCTTGCTGAGGAACTCCTCCGCCCTGGAGGGTCTTCGTGTCCGGTCTGCTCCCCGTCGTCCTCGCTGCGTTGCTCGCCGCCGAGCCGATCCCGGTTGAGCGACCGACGCGCCCCGGGGTGCAGGCGGCCGCGCTCTTCGGTGCGGGGCTGCTCGCCGCCGGGCTCATCTTCGAGATCGCCGGGCGGGCGGGTTCCGACCCGGTCGCTCCAGTGCTCGAGTTGCGCCCGTACGCGCAGGCGAACACCATCGGTGGCGTCGCGCTGATCAGCGGCGGGCTGTGCTTCATCACCATCGCCGCGCTGCTGACGCCCTGGAGGTTGCCTTCGATCGCGGTGATCCCCACGGCGGGCGGGGCGATGTTCTCATTCGGAGCCGTGTGGCCGTGAGCGCCCGGGGCGCCGCGTTGCTGGTGGTGCTCGCGGCGCTCCCCGTTGGGGCCCAGGTGTCGACCGACGACGATCGACCGCTCCGCGAGCCGGAGCTGAGCTGGGTGCACTACGCGGTGCCGGCGCTCGAGGTGGCGGCCTTCGACTTCGGGTTGCTCGCCTTCAGCAACCTCGTCACCCGCATGCCCTTCGCGCTGATCTCCGGCGACACGGTGGCGCACAACCTCCGGCCACAGTCGTGGACCTTCGACGTCGACTACTACCTCACCAACCAGTTCGGTCACCCCTACCAGGGCTCGGTGTATTTCAACGCCGCGCGCGGGAGCGGCCTCTCGTTCTGGTGGTCGACCCTCTACGCGACGCTGGGCTCGCTGAGCTGGGAGCTGTTCTTCGAGAACGAGTCGCCCTCGCTGAATGATCAGATCACCACCACCATCGGCGGCGCGCTGCTCGGCGAGGCGCTGCACCGGGCGGCGGTCCAGCTGCGACGGGGGGCGATGCCGCAATGGCTCGGCGCGATCGGCGCCACGCTGCTCGACCCGATGGGGACGATCAACGGCGGGCTCTTCGAGGA
>JBBRUE010000904.1:0-3106 GCA_038248085.1 Myxococcales bacterium
GAGCCGCCACCCGTTGCTGAGCCGCCACCCGTCGCAGCACCGCCTCCCGTCGCAGCACCGCCGCCCGTCGCAGTGCCGCCGCCCGTCGCAGTGCCGCCGCCGGTCGCAGTGCCGCCGCCGGCAACGAAGCCACCACCGAACCCACCTCCGGTTCCGGCGTCGAAATCGACCTCGGGTCCGGCACAGCCAACCAGGAGGACGAGGGCACTGAGTGAGCGCAGTCGCATGGTCGCGGGCGATAGGGGATCGCGGCGACTTCCACAAGGTGGGGGCATTTCAGCGGCGCAACAGCGCCTCCCCTGGCGGTCGCGACGTCTTCCTGGAATTCCCACCGACTTCGCCCTCACCTGGCAGAGGCGGTCAGCTCAGCGACCAACTCTGGCGCTCCGTCGACCGAGGTCAGCAGCCACAGCAGGTAGCGCACATCCGCGCTCACGTTACGCGCGACGTCGGGGTTGTAGCCAAAGTCATTGGCCACGTTCTCCCAGACGCGATCGAAGTTCACGCCGACCAGCCGGCCCTTCCCGTCAATCATCGGGCTTCCCGAGTTGCCGCCCGTCGTGTCGCAATCCGCCAGGAAATTCACCGGCACCTGCTCGAACTTGCCCGCGGCGTACGCGTCGCGGATCTTCTGCGGCACGTCGAACGGTTCCTTGCCGGTGTGCTTGGCCATCATGCCGGCCAGCGTCGTCGTCGGAGTCATGAGCACGGCCTCCTTCGGCGAGTAGCCCTTCACGCGCCCGAAGCTGACGCGCAGCGTGAGGTTGGCGTCAGGCGCCACCGGCCGACCCGCCTGGGCGATCACGGCCTTGCGCCACTCAGGCCTGAGCTTCAACACCCGGCCGGAGAACGCATCGCGGCGATCACGCAACGCACGGCGCTCGAGGTCGACCGCGAGACCGAGATCCACGAGTGGATCCTTACGCCCCCTCAATTGCTCAGGCGTCTCATCGAACATCTTCTTGCGCTGCTCGAGATCGAAGATCTTCGAGGCCGCTATCAGCTCGGCGATCTTCCTGGCGATCGCCGCGTCATCCGCGAGCGCACCGAACACCGCGTCGAGGGCGGCGCTGCGCTGATCTCTGGGCAACGCCCGCACGCGCTTGACCCACGAGAGGAACAGCCGGCGATCGACCTGGGGCGAATAGCGCTTCTGATCCCGCTCGTGACGTTCGCGCAGACGCGCCAGATCGCGTTCCTGAAACCCGGGCTCCCGCTCGACGTCAGGGCGCTGGGCCTCGACGCTGCGGCGCGCGATCAGCAGCGGCCACCCCATCGCCCGCGCGCCGCGCCCCGACATGTCCATGAGGAAGTCGCGATCCCACGTCTGGGTGCGCTCACCGAGCAGCTGAAGCAGCCCCTCGTGGGCCTGGAGCGCTGAAGCGAACTGAGGCTTCTTGCTCGCGAAGGCCTTCACCTTCTCGTCGGCGGCGCGCTGCTTCTCGATGGTCTTCCCGCGCAGCAGCCCCGCGAGCTGACCTTCGGAGTTCTTCCGCGCGTTGAGCAACCCGCGAAGGTCGTCGGCGGTGGCGATCTGCGACTCGGGCGACTTCTGGCCCTCCTCTTCCATGATGGAGACCCATTCACCCGCGAGCGACTGGAGCGACGGGAACCAACGCTGCTGCCGCTCCGCCATCTCGTCGGCGAGCTGCGCGCGGAACGTGCTTCCCGGGTAGCCGAGCACCGCCACTGCGTCACCGTCCTTCACGCCGTCCTTCGAGAGCGGGAAGAAGTACTTCGGCTGGTACGGCTTGCCCTCCTGGTACGCGCGAACGAGCGCGAAGTCGCCGGAGTGACGCGGCCACATCCAGTTGTCGATCTCACCGCCGAAGTCGCCCACCGCGGCCGGCGGCGCGTAGACCATGCGCACGTCGGTCAGCTCGGTGAACTCGGTCAGCGTGAAGAACAGCCCGCCATCGAAGGCAGCGAAGGTGCAGCGCGTGCCCGGCTGCTTCTCGCACTCGGCCACCAGCTTCTTCTGCGTGGCCTCCATCGACTTGAAGCGCGCGAGGTCGTCGGCGTTCGGCGGCACCGCGGCGAGCACCTCCCTGGTCACGTCGACGAAACGGCGCGGCACCTGAATGCGAAATGACCTGGAGCCACGCTCGTCAGCGCCGTTCTTCGCGAGAAACCCGTCGCGCGCGAGGTTCTGCTCAGGCGTCGAGTGCTCTTGCAGGATGCTCATCACGCAGTGGTGGTTGGTGATCAGCAGGCCGTCTTTCGACACGAAGCTGCCCGAGCACCCCGGCAGCTGCACCGCGTTGCCGAGCAGACCACTCTGCGTCTTCTCGTCCCACAGCTTGTGGAGCGGCAAGGCGAAGCCCTGCTGCTTGACCCACCCGGGCCCCTGCTGGAGCACCTGCTGCGGAGTCCATTTCCCCTCGGCGGCGAGAGCCGAGAAGGCGACGACGGCTGCGGCGAACGTGATCGAACGGAGCATGCGGTGCTCCTACACCACCCACCCGTGAGCGACAGCAGCTCGACCCAATGGAAGCGCACTGCCTTCAGCCAGGAGGGAGTGGCTCTGGTGGCGGGTCCTGGGCCGGTTCTTCCTCATCGCCCGTCAACTGAGCGACCGTGTCGAGCAGCTCGAGCGTGCTGAACTGTTCAACCACCTGGGGTTGAGCGGCACGTTCCTGGGCGACGGGCATCAAGAGTTGAACCGTGTACTGAGGCGTGGCGGCCGGCGGCGGCGCAACGGCAGCGGCAATGGGTTGTTCGACGACGGCCGGCTGCGGAAGCGGCTCAGGTGGAGTCACTGGCTCAACAGAGACTGGCGGCATCAGCTCGGCAATGACGGGGGACGGATCCTCGAAGGAATCCACCGGCTCGAAGGCGTCTTGCGGGTCGGCCGCGAAGCTCGACGGCTCGACTGGCTGCTCAGCGGCCTGCGCCTCCATCAGCGTCCCGAGATCATCGAGCGAGGCCTCGAAGTCCGACTCAACGGAGGCTGGAGGCTCAGCGACCGGCTCGATCGCCGCGAACTGCAACTTCACTCCGCCCGTGAGATCGAGCGGTCGGTTCCGAGCGCCGGCATCGAACCCATCGCCTCGGGCGGGGGGGCTGAATGTCGGGCGGGAGCCGGCTCGCGCTTTCTTCGGTGCGA
>JBBRUE010000905.1:0-3100 GCA_038248085.1 Myxococcales bacterium
CCAGGACGCCAACCAGCACTCGGCGATCCTGAACGGCGACAAGGCGCGGCTGGCAGCGAAGGACCAGATCAACGCCGACTGGCAGCGGCTCACCGCGTCGTTGATCAAGATCGACGCGGCGCGGGCGCAGGTCGAGGCGGCCCAGCGGGCGGCGCAGGTCGCTCGCGATCGCTACGCGGTCGGCGCGGCGACCCAGGTCGACGTCATCCAGGCCGAGCGCGACCTGTTCGGCGCCGAGGTGAGCCAGATCCAGGCGCGCACCGAGCTGGCGACCGCGCGGGCGTCGTTGCGCATCAGCGCCGCCCTGCCGCTGGAGTGACCGGCTGCCCCGTTCCCCTTCCGGGGGCGAGGGCGACTATTCGACGTACAGCGCGCTCGACATCACCCACGGCCGCTCGGCGGTGAACCACGACTTCCGGGTGCCGGCCCACGGCCGCAGGTGCTTCGGCACCATGCGCACCTCGACCCGGTACGCGCCCGCCTGCGTCACCGGAAACTCGATCGCCCCCTCGGTCGTCTGGGCCACCACGTCCCACCCGTCTTCGCGGGCGCGGAGCAGGTTCATCGTCAACACCGGCTGATCACCCGCCGCGTCGAGGTTCTTCACCTTCGGCATCGTCGCCTTGATCGTCACGCCGTTCGCCAGCCGCGCGCTCTCACCGATCTCCTTCGGCGCCCCGCCCTCGAGCGCCACGAAGTCGAACCCTTCGGCGTAGCCCATGAACTCGAACACCCCAAAGTTCCGCCCGGCCTTGAGGGCGGCCTTGAGCTCGACGTCGGTCCACGTGCCGTCGCTCTTCGGCTTCACCAGCAGGTGGTTCGAGAACGCGCTCATCATGCGGCGGTAGCTGTCGATGCGTTCCCCGTCCTGCAGCAGCTGAGGGAACGTGTTGCGGTGGCAGTCGCTGCCCATGGTGGTGACGCGCTTGTTGCCGTGCGCGAGCACCGTGCCCCAGGTCTTCAGGTACAGCTCGTCGTCGAGGGTGAACGACGCGAGGAACAGGTCGGGGTGCGGGAAGCCGTCGAGCAGCCCCTTGTCGACGTAGTTGAGGATGAGGTCGGCGGCGGTGCCGGCGTTCTTGATCGCGTTGCGATGGAGGTTGAACATCTCGAACCCGTCGAGGTGCATGTCGGTGAGCTGCGCGACCGTCCAGTCCTCGGTGTGGGCCACGAGGGTGACGCCGCCGACGTCGTGAAACGCGTCGAGCGCGGTGTTCTCGAGGCTGCCGTAGGTGTCACGGCGCGTGGCGGCGGTGCCCACGTGGCGCTCGAGGCCCACCGGCATCGCGCCGGTCTCGGTGCCGGCCATGATCAACGCGGGCGACGCGTCGGGGCACGCCAGCCAGTTCGCGGTGGGGCCGGCGCCGCGATCGACCAGCACGTCGCCCTTCGCCGCGTCGAAGAGCAGCACGTCGGGGAACTCGTTGGTCGAGAAGCTGGTGCCGTGATCGGTGAGGAAGAAGAAGTCGTCGCCGGTCTGGCAGACCCCGCGGCGGAAATCCGCGAGGCACGGCTGGTTGTACACGCCGTTCCCGTCGGTCGGCAGGTTGTCGCAGGCGTCGTGCGAATAGATGCTGTGCACGTGCACCAACCCGCGGAGCTCGAGGTACCCGCGCGCGTTGGGCTTCTTCTCGAGCCGGAGTACCTGGCCGGGCTACCACGTCGGCGTGGGCGGGACCACCGGCACCGGGGCGGGACAACCCATCAGCACGAAAGCGAGAAACAGAGCGTGTCGCATGGGCCCTTCTGAGCACAGAATCGGGCCGCACCTCACGCCCCATGGCCCGCGTCACCCGTCGACAGCTCATCGTTCTCGCCACCGGCGCCGCGCTCTACGGGGGCTTCCGCTTCGGCCACACCCGCGTCGCGCGCCCCGCGGCCCCCAGCGGTCCGTTGTCGGGCGGGGCGAAGGACCTCATCGCCCAGGCCTGGAAGGGGCTCGATCCCCAGCGGGTGCTCGACACGCACGTGCACGTCGTCGGGCGGGGCATGGGGGGCACGGGGTGCACGGTGAGCGAGCGGCTCCAGTCGGCGACCAACCCGATGGAGTACATGAAGTTCAGCATCTACCTCGAGGCCTCGGGGGTGACCGACCTCACGCGGGCCGACCAGCAGTACGTCGAGCGGCTCACCGCGTTGCTCCGCAGCCAGTCGCCGCACGGCCGCGTGCTGCTCTTCGCCTTCGACCGCATGCACGACGACGCGGGCCGGCCGCTGCCCGACGCTTCCGAGTTCTACACCCCCAACGCGTACGTGCTCTCGCTGGCGAAGGCGTCACCCGACCTCTTCGTGCCCTGCGCCTCGGTGCACCCGTACCGGCCTGACGCGGTCGACGCCCTCGAGCAGGTGGTGGCCGCCGGGGCGGTGGCCGTGAAGTGGCTGCCCAACGCGATGAACATCGACCCCTCGAGCCCGAAGTGCGACGCGTTCTACGACGCGCTGGCGCGCTTGAAGGTGCCGCTGATCACCCACGCTGGTGAAGAGAAGGCGGTGCACGCCGAGGAGGCGCAGCGCCTGGGCAACCCGCTCCACGTGCGACGGCCGCTCTCGCGCGGGGTGACGGTGGTGATGGCGCACTGCGCGTCGCTGGCGACCAACCCCGACCTCGACGCGAGTGGCGGAAGCGGGCCGTGGCTCGATAACTTCGAGCTCTTCGTGCGGCTGATGGGCGAGCAGCAGTGGGAAGGCCTGTTGTTCGGCGACCTCTCGGCGATGACCCAGGTCAACCGCGTGGGCAAGCCGTTGCGCCACCTCCTCGAGCACCCCGAGCTGCACCACCGGGTGGTCAACGGCAGCGACTACCCGCTCCCGGCGATCAACGCCTTGATGCAGACCGGCGCCATCGTGAAGGCCGGCTTCCTCACCGAGGACGAGCGCACCCTGCTCAACGAAATCGATCAGCACGACCCGCTGCTGCTCGACTTCGTCATCAAGCGCACGGTGCACGTCGGTGCGCAGCGCTTCCCCGACGACGCGTTCATGGTGCGGCCCGAAGTCTTTCCCCGCCTGGCCTGACCGGCGGCCAGCCCCGGACGGTCCTGTTCCGCGTGGCCGCGACCGGGAGGAACGGGGTGACACGACAGCTCGCCTGCACTGGGGG
>JBBRUE010000906.1:0-3089 GCA_038248085.1 Myxococcales bacterium
GGCGAACAACGCGGGCGCCACCCAGCCCTCGAAGGTCAAGGGGATGAAGTAGACCGCGGCGGCCACCGGCACCGCCAACAGGCAGTTCGCGCCGTTGGTCTCGACATAGTCGTGGCGGGTCATCGCCTTCTCGTCGACGTGGTGCTCGCGGAACGGGCGGATGAGCGCCTTCCCGAGAATCGGCATCTCGGTCGAGCCCCAGGTGTCACCCAGCCAGTGCACGAAGCCGCCGACGAAGTCGGCGATGATGAAGCCCGACACCAGGGCGGCGACGAGCACCCACGGGTGGGTGTGCGAGAACGCCGAGACCTTCACCCCGGTCGCGATCGTCAGCGCCCAGAACGCGATGATCGAGGCGATCTCGAGGAGGCGGAATGAACTCGCGTAGCCCGCGGCGAGCGCCTTCGCGTCCTGCTGCTTGATGTTGAGATCGCTCACGAAATCCTCCCGTCCAACGGCTGACGGTACGAATCGCATGATGCCAACGGTTTGTCACCCCGGCGTCACGGTCACGGGCGCTTCGGGATCCTCGAGGTGGCCGCGCACGAGCTCGAGGCCCTTGGCGCAATAGAGCCCGTCTTCGACGCGCTCGTCGAAGCTGTACTTGATCGAGCACATCCGCTTGCTGCCGGTCGGCGTGACGACGTCCTGCGTGCGGCCCAGCGCGGCGAAGAAGGGGCAATTCCCCCACTCGTAGAGGTGGTGGTACGCGGAGTCGAGCTTCACGCTGCCGAGGTTGGCGATGAAGATGCTCGTGTACATCGGGTCGGGGTGAATGAAGCTCCCCGGGAGCAGGTTCCACGAGTCGAGCCAGCGGACGAGCTTCACCCCCAGGCGGAGGATCGGCGCGGGCAGCGAGAGGAAGATCGAGAGCTCCTTGTCGACGTGCGACTTCTTGTCGCTGCGCCCTTCCTTCACGTCGCCGTAGATGTGGTCGACCAGCTGCTCGAAGGTCGCCGTGGGGTCGAACTTGCGCTTGAGCACCGCGAGCGGCGCGCCGTCTTCCAGTTTCTTCTTCGCGGCGTACGAGACGTACAGGCCGTCGCGCTGCCAGATCTTGCTGCCCATCACGAAGCGGTTGAGCCGCGGGCGCTCCGAGATGCCCTTGACGACGGCCCACAGGAAGACGTGGAAGACGGTGACCTTCTTCTCGGAGTGTCCGGCGTTCCACTTCTCGATGAAGGCCAGGGTCTTGGTCAGGTCGATCATCTGCTCGAAGTAGACGGCCGACTCGTTCCGCGTCGGCATGATGAACGGCATCATGCGGCGGAAGGGGGCCACGTCCTTCGCAAGGGTTCCGTCGGGTCGGCTGAAGAGCACGCAGTCTCCTAGAACTTCTCGTAGTCAGACTTCTTCTTCGTCTTCACGACCGGGTTCGAGAGCTTGCCGTCTTTGAAGAGTTCGACGCGGCCCGAAGCCGGTGAGGCGAGCCCCTTGGCCATGCCCACGAGCGGCTTGGAGTCGGGTGGATGGTACACCACCCGCAGCTGCTTGCCCGCGGGTTGGTTGCCCACGTTCGCGTCGATGAGCAGGTACACCGAGGTGTCGGACGCCAGCACCCGCTCGGAGTCGTTGACCGGGTCGAGCTCGGAGAGCGTCTGGCCCTCTTCCACGGTGGTCGCGTCCTCCGCGTACTGCTTGACCTTGATGCGCAGCACCGCGCTGGCCCCCTTCGACCCCTGGATGGTGACGGCGAGGTCGGCGCCGCTCTCGGGCGACTTCGGGTCGGCCAGCTTGAGGCCGGTCGACTTGTTGTTGTCGGTGTCGAGGAAGAGGGTGGCGTTCGCGCAGCGCGTGCCACAGTCGTCACCGAACGGCGGCTTGTTGAACTCCAGCTTGAAGGCGTAGTCGGTGCCCTGCGGGCTGACCACGATCGAGGTCAGCACCGGGCGCTCCTCCTCGCTTGCGGGCGGCGCCTTGTAGGTGATGGTCGGCTTCTCGGCGGCGGCGGCGGTGGCGACGAGGCAGGATGTCAGGAGGAGACGCGTGAACATGGAGCTGACGAAACCAGAGACGGTCTACGTGCGCCAGTTGGCTCTGGGGCCGATGAAGAACTTTGTGTACCTGGTCGGGGCTCCCGGCGGGCGCGAGGCCTTCGTCATCGACCCTGCCTGGGAGGTGCCCGCCATCACCCGCGCCCTCGACGAAGACGGCCGCACCCTCGCCGCCATCTTCCTCACCCACCACCACCACGACCACGTCAACGGCGTGCCCGAATTGCTGCACCTGCGAGACGTGCCTGTGCACGTGCAGCAGAAAGAGTGTGCCTTCGCGGAATCGGTGTTCAGCGAGTACCGCTCGGCGCTGGTGCTCACGACCCCCGGTGAGCGGCTGAAGGTCGCGGGCCTCGAGCTGACCTGCCTCCACACCCCGGGCCACACGCCGGGCTCGCAGTGTCTGCACTGCGACGGCGCGGTGTTCACCGGTGACACGCTCTTCGTGAACGCCTGTGGCCGCTGCGACTTCGAGGGGAGCGACCCGAACGCGATGCACGACTCGTTCTTCAACGTGCTCGGCCGGCTCGACCCCGGCACCACCCTGTTCGCAGGGCACGACTACGGCGACGTTCCCGTCTCGAGCATCGGGCGGGAGCTCGAGCGCAACCCGTACTTCCAGCGCCCCGAGCGCGCGGACTTCGTGAAGTACCGGATGACGCCGCGGAAGTGACTACTTCAGCAGCGCCTGGAACTCGTCTTCGGTGAGCACCTTCACCCCGAGCTCCTTCGCCTTGGCGAGCTTGGAGCCCGCGTCTTCACCGGCGACGAGGAAGTCGGTCTTCTTCGAGACGCTGCCCGACACCTTGCCTCCGCGGCGCTCGATCTCTTCCCTGGCCTGGTCGCGGCCCATCACGCTGAGGGTGCCGGTGAGCACCACGGTCTTGCCGGTGAAGGTGCCGCCGGCGGCGCGGGCTTCTGGCGGCTCGGGCGTCACGCCGGCGGCCAGCAGGGCCTCGACGACGGCGCGGTTCTCGGGGGCCTCGAAGAAGCCGTGGATCGACTTCGCCATCTCGGGGCCGTCGTCCGTGACGACCTGGAGCTCCTCCGGGGTCGCGGCCCTGAGCTTGGGCACGTCACGGATGTGCTCGGCGA
>JBBRUE010000907.1:0-3086 GCA_038248085.1 Myxococcales bacterium
GGGTCGAGCTCGCGCCGGCGGGTGGTGGTGCTGGCGACCTGTCATTCCGGCAGCGGCAAGTCGTTGTTGCCCGACGACGTGGCCGCCGAGCTGGCGACGCTCAAGGGTGGCCTGCGCCCGCTCGAAGAGGTGTCGCGCGCGTCGATCGTGCTCTCGGCCAGCGACTTCCTCGAGACCGCGCGGGAAGACGAGGTGCTGCAGAACGACGTGTACACGCACTGGTTGGTGGAGGCGCTCTCCGGCGGCGGCGATCGCAACGGTGACGGCGCGGTCACCGCGACCGAGGCCCACGACTATGCGCGGCGCCGCACCTACGTCTTCTCGCAGGGTCGCCAGCGCCCGGCGGCGGAGTTGGTGGAAGTGGGCGCGGACCCCGTGGTGCTGACCGGCGAGGTGAACCGCACCGGTCAGCCAGAGCTGTATTCGTACGTGCCGCGCCTCGACGGCTTCACCCTGCGGGTCGACGGCATCGAGCGCACCGAGTTGCCGGGCGGCGCGGCGGTCGGCGCGGGCTCGCACCGCGTGGAGCTCACCAAGGGCGACGAGGTGTTGCTGTCGGAGAACGTGCGCATGGAAGTGGGGGAGCGGCTGGACGTCGACTCCCTCTCTCGCCGCAAGGAGCCCTTCCTCGCGATGACGGCTACCGGCGGCGCCTTCGGCTTCATCGACAGCACCTCGCGGCAGCAGCTGCTCCCGGTCTCGCCGGCGGTGGGCGTGTCGGTGCGCTTCGAGCGGGTGTTGCTCAACCGCCTCACCCTCGAGGCTGACCTCAGCGGCTTCGGCGGCCAGGCCACGCTCTCGCTGAGCCCCCAGAGCAGCCCGGTGCCCTTCGGTTGGACCAGTGTCCTCGCCGGGTTGTCGCTGGCCTGGCAGTGGGACTGGAGGTGGGTGTCTGTGTGGGTCGGCCCGCGCGTGGCCGGACTCTGGGTGCAGCGGTCTTTCTCTTTGGATGCGTACCGGAACACGCAGGCGGCATTCACGGTGACGCCCGGCGTGCTGGTGGGCGCGGCGCTGCACCTGACGCCCCGCTGGGAACTGTCGGTGGGGCTGCAGGGCATGGTGGCCGCGGTGATGGTGGACGGCGTGACACAGACACTGGGCTTCGCCGGCGGTTGGGCTGGCGTGGGGTACCGATACTGATGAAGCGACTCGTCACCATCGCGCTGTGTGGGCTGTCGGCCTGCGGGAGCCTCGACAACGAGCCCCTCAAGACTGGCGTCGTCCGCGGTCAGCTCGTGGGCAGCGACCCCGGCGCCCTGGTGACGGTCGTCGGGCGCGAAGACCTCGTCGCCCGCCCTGATGCCACCGGTCACTTCGAGCTGAGGTCCGTGCCGGTGGGGCCGAACGACGTCTTCATCATCGTCAACGCCCTCAAGTCGCGCCGGCTGACGGTGAACGTGGGCGCGGCCTCCATCGCGGACCTGGGCACGGTCGAGGCCCGGGTCTCGGCGAAGCTCGAGGTCTACGTCAACTCCATCGGTGGTCACCGGCTCACCGGGGGCACGGCGTACCTGGTGGGCACGCCCCTCTCGAGCAGCCTGCGCCCGCCAGAGAATGAAGCGGAGTTTTTGGTTCCGGCCGGCTGCTACGAGGTGCGGGTCGTGGTGCCGGGCCTCGGTGAGCACCGGGTCTCCGCGGGCTGCGTGTCCGAAGGGGCGGTGGTCGAGAACCGCCTCGAGATGGAGCCGCCTGACGGGTCGCCCGGTCGCGAGGGTTGCCAGGTGACGGGTTGCGACGACGGGCTGGTGTGCCAGGCCGATCTCAGCTGCCGCTGAGAGTGGTAGAGGCCTGTGCATGTCGAAAAACATCGCCATCGGAGTCATTCTTTTCGTGCTCGGCCTCATCGTCGGGCGCGCGTCCGTCATCGCCACCGGTTCCGGCTCGACGGCGTCCCCCTCGCCGGCATCTCCCGCCGCCCCCATGATGGCGATGCCGGCCGCTCCTTCCCGGCCGGCCCCGAGCACGGCCGCGACCGGTGAGACGCTGCGCGGCCGCGTCGCCGAAGTCATCCAGGTGTCGCAGTACACGTACCTCCGGCTGGAGACGGGCGAGTGGGCCGTGGTCTCGTCGGTGCCGACGCTGGCCGTCGGGCAGGAGGTCGGCGTGGTGCTGCAGAACGAGATGGTGGAGTTCGCCAGCCCCTCATTCCGGACGTTCGCCCGGCTGTGGTTCGGCACGCTCGAGGGCGCCGAGCCGGTCGCGGCGCACCCCAATGGCGCACCCGCGATGCCCGCTCCGACGGCCGTGCCTGCCGCTCCCGAAGTGAAGGCGGCGCTGAAGACGGTCCCCTCAGGCCCCGCGCTGACCCTGCGCATCCAGGACATCTACAGCGAGAAGGCGATGCTCGGCGGCCAGCGGGTGAAGGTGAAGGCCACCGTCGACCGCGTGAGCTTCGTGCAGAACGTCTACTACGTGCACCTCAAGGACGGCACGGGCGCCGCGGCCGACAAGAGCGACGAGCTGCTGGCCACCAGCACCGTCGAGGTGAAGAAGGGCGACGCGGTGGTGATGGAGGGCACGGTGGTGCTCAACAAGGACGTCGGCATGGGCCCGGTGCCGGTGTCGCTCGACCAGGCGCAGCCGCGCTGAAGACGAGCGGTGAACGAGCCCCCGCCGACCTGCTGACGCTGACGCTGGCGGCTGCACGACGAGAGGGAGGAAGGGCCGCGATTCGCTGATGGACGCCGTGCATGGATCCCTTGGAGCGATCGAAGTCAGCCGCCTTCTCAATCGCATGCCCGCACGTGAAACCTGTCCGAGAGCTGGATGCGGGAAAGCCGCACGTCCAGTTCGATGAGGGCGTGGAGGAAACGGACCGTGGGTGAGACTCGTCGCAGCAGGCGCCGACGAGCCCGGTCTTCATCGACGAGTACAAGCCGTACGACATGCAGAAGCACCGGTTGAACACTCTCCACCGATACCTGCTGCGCAACGCCTTCCGCCCTGCCTGCTGCGCGCAGCCCGCGGTGCATCAGCAGCAGGCCCCAGCCATCGGGCCGCCAGTCGGGGAAGAGCCCGCAGAGGCCATGGCTCTCGTAGGCGCCGGGGGGACGGAGCCCAGCGTCACCTTGCGGGCTAGAACTCCA
>JBBRUE010000908.1:0-3082 GCA_038248085.1 Myxococcales bacterium
TCGACGTCGGTCAGCAGGTCGTTGAGCCTCTCGCGGGGGGCCTGGGTGGCCTTGAGGCGGGTGAGCGCGAACGCGTAGTTCTGGCACCCCGGGCCCCACTCCTTCTTCTGGAAGAGGATCTCGCCCATCGCCATGTACGCCTCGGGGAGCTGCCCGGTGCCGTCCGGCGGGGTGATGTCCGCCAGCAGCTCGGCCGCCTTGTCGTACTCCTTCTTCTCGATGAGCAACGCGGCCTTGCCGTAATACGCCTTGGTGAGGTGGAGGCTCTTGGCAGTGATCGCCTTCTCGAAGGCCACCATCGCGTCGTCCATCTTGCCGGCGTCCTTGAGCAGGTCGCCGCGGGCCAGCCAGTAGCGGTCGTCCCGGTCGAGGTAGATCTCGTCCTTGCCGTCGATGGTGAGGTTCTTCACGTTCTTGAAGAAGGCCTCGTACTTCGAGAGCAGCGCCATCGCGGCGTCGAGCTGTCCGGCCTTCTGCAGGTGGGAGGCGCCCTCGAAGTAGAAGACCGGCGCCGCGGGGGCTTTCGCGACCACTGCGTCGTAGGCAGCAGCGGCGCCCGGGTCCTTCTTCATCGCCAGGGCGTTGGCCTTCGCGTGGAGCGCCCAGGCGTCGTCGGGGTTGAGCGCCAGCGCCTTGTCGGCGACGGTGATCGCGAGGTCGTACTGCTCCTGGATGTTGAGGATCGCCGCGCCGATCGCCGTGGCGCGCGCCTTCTGCGGAGCCGAGAGCTCGGCCTCGCGCTCCATCACTTCCTTGAGGATGTTCTCGGCGTCGCCGACACGGTCCCGCTTCTGGACGCGCGCGAGCGCGAGGCCGAGCCGGGCGCGGAAGTGCTCCGAGTTCTGGCCGGTGGCCTTGGTGAAGGTGTCGAGCGCGCCGGGGGTGGCCTCCTCGAGGAGTTCTTCGCCCCACGCCGAGGCGTAGTTGAGGTCCTTCCACGCCTTGTCGACCGCCGACCGGAAGCCGGTGCTGGCGAGCTTGAGGTTGCCCTGGTTGCGCATCGCGAGCGCCTGCGCGTAGTAGATGCGCGCGCCGGAGCCGCCCTTCTTGCGGAGCTCCTCGACGAAGTCTTCCGCTTCCTTGTTCTTGCCCGCCGCGACGAGGTGGAGTGCCTCGGTGCCGTAGCGATCTTCGGTGTCGGACTCGGCCTTCTTGGCCTTCTCGAGGAACTCCTTGGCCTTGGCCTCGGCGCCCGGCTCGTGGTGAACGAGCCAGAGGTCGGTGTACATCGCCGCCGCGAACGAGTTCGCGTCCTTGGCGTTGGCATCCTTGGCGAGCGCCTCGTCGACGATGGTGAGGGCCTTCCTGGTGTCGGCGAGGTTGCCCTTGAGCGCGGTCTGGCGCGCCTGGGTCATCAACTCGGCGATGTCCTTCTTGTTCGAGCCCCGGCGGTACACCAGGTACACGGTGAGCGCGAGGATCGCCGCGACGATGACGATCTGCACCATCGCCGAGCCGAAGCTCTCCCGCTTCTTCCAGCCGGTGTTCTCTTTGCCTTCGGTTGCCATGTCAGGACGCCTCAGTGAGCGAACAGGAATTCAGGAAGCGCGGCGATATATCGACCGCGTTTCCGCAGTGTCAATGAGTGTTCGCGGGCGTTTCAGAAGGCCGGGGCGTCAGATCCCGGAGGTGATCTTCCACTCCTGGTCGCCCACGCGCTTCATCAGCATCTGCTTGATGTCGTTCTCGCTCTGCGCCCGGGTGCTGTATTCCGGCATCTTGAACGACAGCTGGTAGCTGTAGGTGACCCGCGCGACCTTGTTGTCGGTGTCGAATTCGATACGGCGCACGGTGACGTCGAGCTTGAGGTCGCTCACCTTCGCCATGCGCGCATTGAGCTTGGAGGCGAGAGTCGCGTAGTCGAGGTCGTCGTCGGGCGACGAGCTGCCCCCGTCGTCGCGGAAGGACTCGTCCGCCATGCTCACCAGGGCGGCGGTGTTCTTCTGTTCGACGGCCGCGCGGTACTTCTGCATCACGTCGATGACCGAGCGGGTATCGGAGGTGTCGTCGAGATCAGTCCCGGGGATCTTCTTGGGCGTGCAGGCGGTGAGGGCCAGCGCGGCGAGGGCGAAGACGGAAATGAACGACGTGCGCATCAGAGGGCTCCATCAGACGGAATGACGGGGGCGGCTGACCCCGGATTGCCAAAATGTCAGTGGGTCCTGTTCGCAACCCTGCGAAAGGCCCCTGTCGACGGCCGCAAGTTGCAGCCGACGTGCCGGGCGCTGCTGGCACGGAAGACCCCGGCGAGGAAGCATCACGGCGTGGGGTGGGCGAAGGCGCAGCGCTCGACCCAATCGGCCGCGCGTGCGTCGAAGGCGAAGCCGAACTGGCCGGTCGAACCCAGGCGCTTCACCTCGTCGCACCGGCCGAGCGCGAAGGCCGCCTCGATCGCCAGCCGGGTCGCCTCCTTCCGGACGCTGGGGGGCAGCTCCGCGCCGAGCAGTGCCTGGAACAGGGGCAGCGCGGCCTCGGGTTCACCGGCCAGCTGCAGCCTTCGCGCGACGAGGTAGCGCAGCGGGACGGCGTCGGGCGCGAGGGTCAGCGCGTCGCTGAGCAGAAAGAGCTTCACCTCGTCGTTACCCGGCTGGAAGTAGCGGCGCACGGCCTCCATCGCCGTGGTGGGGAGCTGCGTGCCCGCGAGGCGGACCTGGGCGGTGCGATCGACCGCGGGCGAGATCTGCTTCTCGATCAGCTGCGACCAGAGCGCGCGGGCGAGCACCACGTCGCCTTCCTCCTGCGCGAGATCGGCGCGCGTCAATGCGGCTTCGGCCCACGACGTCGGCTCCTGGGCGAGGCGGGCCAGCTCGGCGTCGAGCAGCGTGCGCGTCGCCTCGAGCAGCCCCAGCCGGCGCAGCGCGTTGGCCTCGGCGAGCACGTGCGCGGGCTCTTCGGGCTGGAGCGCGCGGCACCGCCCGAGCAGCTCCCGCGCCTGCTGGGGGTCGACGGCCAGCAGCCCCGCGGCCTCCGACGAAAGTCGGGCGACCTCGCGCGCACAGGGGCGGTCGAACAGGCTGCCACGGTGGAAGCGCCCGAAGGCCTGGTTCACCGCGGCCGGCTCGAGCGTGATGCCGTCGAGCCA
>JBBRUE010000909.1:0-3082 GCA_038248085.1 Myxococcales bacterium
GGCGACTGCACCGATCTCTCGATGGGCGGCCTCTTCGTCGACGGCGTGATGTTGAACCAGGACGTGCTAACCACGGTGACCATCGACTTCCCCGCCGGACCGATGAAATTCCAGGCGCAGGTGCGGCGCGTGGCGACGGCGCCGAAGGGCACGGGCCTCCAGTTCATGCGGCTCGAACCTGAGCAGCTCGCGATGCTGCGACGGGTGGTCCGGTAACGAACCTTCAGTCCTCACCCGCGCGCGGCGAAGACCCACGTGTACACGCCGTCACCGGCCTGCGGAGGGAAGTGCAGGCTCTTCAAGGTCTGGGCGAGGCAGCGATCGAGCAACAGGTCGCTCGCCGTGGGCCCCTCACTCACCGTGTTGGCGACCCAGGCGTGGGTGACTGCCCCGGCGTCGTCGACCCGGAATCGGAACGTGCGCCCGCCGCCGATCGACGTCCGGCGAACGAGGGCCGCGTCCCAGCAGACGCTCACCTTCGGGCCTGTGAGCCGCACGACGTCCTTCACGAGGTTCGGGTCGAGCGCCGCGCCGGTGCTGCTGCCCGCCGGCGCGACGTAGACCGACACGTCGCCGGCGGCCGCCGGGGCCTTCGAGGCCGTACCGAACTGAAAGAAGAGTTCGCGGCTCGACGGCCAGGCGGTGGCGCTGAGCACTGCCTCCACGCATCGTTCGGAGTCGGTGAGCACCGACGGGAGCACCCGCACCTCGAAGCCCGGCGTGTGCCTCACGGTGAACCGGGTGGAAGCGCGCATCGCACCCGCAGTCGAGAGACACCCGCTGACGAGTGGGCCCGGGTCGACCACCCCGCGCTCGGCGCCGAAGCGGGAGGACGACAGCAGCTTCACCCACGCCATCGCCGCCCAGCCATCGATCGGCTGCTCAGGCGGCGCGACCTCGAGGCTCGCCGGCCGACGGGGCCAGGTCACGGTAGTGGCGATCTCCCGCAGGCAGCGCCCGGTGGAGTTCGACGCGCCCGCTTTCGCCTCGAAGACGACGTCGCCCTCCATGAAGGTGAGCGTGACGCGCTGCTCGGGAAGCGACTCCGGCGGCCAGCAGACGGCGAAGAGCGCCTCGGGCGCCATCGAGAGCGACACCGGGCCGACCGGCGCGAACCGGGCGCCCCCCTGCGACGCGGAAGGCGTGGTGCACGACAGGCCCAACACCGCGAGGAGCGCGACCTGTCGCATGAGAGACCTCAGAAGACGAGCCGCAGGGGGTGCTCGAGGAAGGTACGGAGTTCCTGCAGGTATTGCGCGCCGACCGCGCCGTCGATGACCCGGTGATCGCCCGACAGGGTGATCAACATCATCTGGCGGATGACCATCTGCTCGTTGCGCACCACGACCTTGGGCTCGACGCGGCCCACCGCGAGGATCGCGGCCTGCGGCGGGTTGAGCACGGCGATGAAGGTGTCGATGCCGAACATGCCGAGGTTGGAGACGGTGATCGAGCCGCCGGTGTACTCCTCGGGCTTGAGCGCCTTCTTCTTTGCGCGCTCGGCCAACTCGCGGATCTCGAGAGCGATCTCCGCCAGGCCCTTCTGGTCGGCGTCCTTGACGATCGGGGTGATGAGCCCATCTTCGATGGCGACCGCGATGCCGACGTCGACCGTCTTGAGCTGGAGGATGTGGTCGCCCGCGAACACCTGGTTGATGCGGGGGAACTTTCGCACCGCCATCGCCGTGGCCTTCACGATCACGTCGTTGACCGAGATCTTGAGGTCCTGCGCCTTCGCCTCGTCGCGGATCTTCAGGGCCTGATCCATCTCGACGTCGATGGTCAGGTAGAAGTGCGGCACGCCCGGCTTCACCTCAGTGAGGCGCTGGGCGATCACCTTGCGCATCGAGGTGACGGGCAACGTGTCGGGCGGCAGCCGAACTCCGGGGGCGCTGCGGAAGATCGTCGTGGCCTTCGCGGCCGGGGGTGCCGACAGCACCTGCTCCACGTCGCGCTTCACGATGCGGCCGTTGGGGCCCGTGCCGGGGACGCTCGCGAGGTCGATGCCCTGGGTCTCCGCCATCTTCCGGGCCAGCGGAGAGACGCGCAGACGCTCGCCGGTGGCCACAGGGGCAGGCGCTGCAGCCGCCTTCGGCTTCGCGGGCACCAGCGCGGCGGGGGCCGGGGCAGGCTTCGGGGCCACGACGACCGGCGCGGCAGCAGCAGCGGGTGCGGCGGCCGGCGCGGGCGACGGGGTCTCGGGGATCGCTTCGCCGGGCTTGCCGATCCACCCGATCACGCCGCCCACGGGCGCGGTCGCCCCGGCCGGCACGACGATCTTCAGCAGCGTGCCACCGTCAGTCGCCTCGATCTCGAGGTTCGACTTGTCGGTCTCGCACTCGGCGATGCCGTCGCCGGAGTTGACCTTGTCGCCTTCCTTCTTGAGCCACTTGGTGATGCGCCCCTCGGCCATGGTGGGCGAGAGGGCCGGCAGCTGGATCGCGATGGGCATGGTCGTCTTTCGAAGCGGAAGCGAAGAAAAGAATCAGCGGTACAGGACCTGGTTGACGGCCTCGATGAGGCGCGGCACCGACGGTTGAATGATGCGCTCGAGGTTCTCGGCGTAGGCCATGTTCACGTCGAGGCCATGCACGCGCCCGACGGGGGCATCGAGGTGATCGAAGCACTCGCGGTTGATGAAGTCGGCGACGTGCCCACCAAAGCCGGCGTAGCCCCAGCCTTCTTCGAGCACCACCACCCGGTTGGTCTTCTTCACCGAGGCGGCGATCGCCTCCTCGTCCATCGGCTTGAGGGTGCGCAGGTCGAGCACCTCGACGCTGATGCCCTGCTGCGCGAGCTGCTCGGCCGCGGGCAGCGCCACCGCGGTCACCATGCGCGACCAGGTGACGACCGTGACGTCGGTGCCCTCGCGCTTCACGTCGGCCTTGCCGATGGGCACCACGTGTTCGCCGTCGGGCACTTCGCCCTTCACCCCGTAGAGCAGCTCGCCTTCCATGAAGATGACCGGGTTGTCGTCGCGGATGGCCGCCTTGAGCAGCCCCTTCGCGTCGGCGGGCGTGCCCGGGGCGATCACCTTGAGCCCCGGGAAGTGGGCGTAGTTCGCCTCGAGCGCCTGGCTATA
>JBBRUE010000910.1:0-3080 GCA_038248085.1 Myxococcales bacterium
GCCCGGCTGATCGGGAGGCTCCGCGACGGCGCCTCGCTCAGCGGCGTGGTGAGGCCGGCGAAGGGCCGCAGCTGCCCGCCCTGCACGAAGGTCGCGAGGCCTTCGGGGAACGCCCGGGCGAGGGATCTCCACTCGGGGCCCGCCTCGAAGCGGATCGAACCGGCCGCCCGGTGCTTCGCCGAGTCGAACAGCAGCAGGGTGGTGAAGAGCGGGTCGCCCTCGTAGCGCGCGACGCACAAGCCCAGCGCGACGTTGCACAGCGCGGCGAGCTCGACGGCGGTGGGCGCCGGCCACGCCTCGACGCCGCGGTGGTCCGACCTCGCCTCGGCGACGGCGCGGGTGAGCTGGGTGATGAAGGGGTCGTCAGCGGCAAGGGGGCGCATCGCCCCTCACTTCGCCACGGTGACTTCGAGCGTGCGGTGCGGCCACGACTGCGGCCGGTACCAGAACCCGCACGTGGTGTGGCCGGCCTTCACCGCCTCGAGCAGCAGCGTGTCTTGCGTCGCGCTCAGCGTCAGCAACGGCTCGTCGCATTGCATGAGCACGATGGGGAGCGGGAACTGCACCACCGCCGTCTCGCCCACCCGCATCGTCACCACGTCAGTGAGGCCCGCGTCGTTGAGCCAGCCGCCGTCGGCGTGCGTCCACTGCCAGTGCTGCGCCGGCTCAGCGGGCAGACCCCCGTCGAGCCCTGCGTCGCCCCCATCGCCCATCGTCAGCACCGAGAGTACGAGCCACCACAGCGTCATGAGGCCATCGTCGGCCTTCGCCAACGTGCGCGCAAACTTCAGTGCGGCCCGAGTTCCTCTTTGCAGGGTGCGGATCTGCTGGATCAGCGCGGCGGCTCCATCGACCTGAAAGGTGTGGGCCCGCAGTCGGTCGCACCCCGAGTGGAAGACGGCGAACTCGTCGCCCCGCCCAGCCCGGGAACTTCGATACAACCGGCGGGTGAGCGCCATCGCGGTCGAAGAGCTGGGTCGGCTCCGCGCGTTCGCCGCGCGAAGGCTCGCGCACCCGCATGGCCAGCAGCTGTGCCAGCACCTCGACCAGTCGCCGTGGGAAGCGGCGATCGCCGACGCGCCGCTCGTGCCCTGGCCGCTGAGCCTCGGCTTTCACACCCCCTGCTGGTCCACCTTGAGCGCCGAGCAGCAGCTCGCCCTCAACCACTGGACCTACGTGATGATGTACTTGCGCATCAGCGATGGAGAGCGCTTCGTGGTGCTCGTCAACGCCGCCATCGCCGGGTTCCTCGCCCAGGACGACCCCGCGATCTCTGCGCTGATGCGGCTCGAGGTGACCGAGGAGCTGGATCACATCGCCGCCTTCATGCGCGTGCTCGACGGGGTGCGACGACGCCACGAGCTCACGTCGTTGCGCCTGCCGGTCAAGCCGCTGCGCCCGTTCATCGTCTCGAAGCCCGCGGTCGGGTTCCTGGTGCGCACCTTCGGCGCCGACTTCATCACCACCTACTTCCTCGGCCGCGGCATCGTGAACCACATGGGCAAGGCCTTCGAGACGCAGGTCGCCGACCTCGAGGGCGCCACGCCGCTCACGCGCCTCTCGCTGCTGCACACCGTCGACGAGAACCGCCACATGGCCGTCTCGCGCATGATGGCCGCCTGCACCTTCCAGCTCCTCGAGCGCAGACAGCAGCATGGCCCGCTGTACGACGCGACCTTCGAGGCGGTGCAGCGCGCGACCCTCACCTATACCTTCAGCGATCGCATCACGACGGGCCAGGAGCGCGCGATGTCGCACCGCGCGGTGCCGCAGTTCAAGGCGCTGCGCTCGCTCGCCCCGGCCGTGCTGCGCGAGCTCGTCGACGGGCACTTCGACGGCGTCACCGGCCTCGAGCACGCGAAGAACGAATTCATGCCGAAGTTCAACCAGCGCCTGCTCGACCGCGCGGGCCTCGCCCCGGAAGAGAAGCAGGCGTGGTTCGCGCTGCTGGTGTCACTGCAGCGCAACCTGCGCTTCTTCCCCGAGGGCTACGCGCCCGGCACCTCAGTCGCCGAGGCCTTCGAGGACGAGCTTCACTGAGCGGGGAGCGGCACGGCGACCCACGCGCCGGGCTTCAGGTCACCCAGCGTCCACGACCCGAAGCGGGTGCGCTCGAGGGCTTCGACGTGGAGCCCGTGCGCGGCGAACATGCGGCGCACCTGGTGGTACTTGCCCTCGCGCACCGTCACCTCGGCGCGCGTGCCGCCGGGCAGGGTGAGGGTGGCGGGCAGGGTGCGCTCGAGCTTGTCGAACTCCTTGAGCTCGACCCCCGCGGCGAAGGCGGCGATCAGCTCGGGGCCCGGCTCGCGGTCGAGGGTGGCGAGGTAGGTCTTCTCGACCTGGTGCTTGGGCGAGGTGTAGCGCTGCACCAGCGGGCCCTGGTCGGTGACCAGCAGCAGGCCCGAGGTCTCCTTGTCGAGGCGGCCGATGGTCGTCACCTTCGGGTCGCGCTGCTGCCAGCGCTCCGGCAACAGGTCGTACACGCGCTGGCCTTCGCGGGAGTCGTGGGTGCAGACCACCCCGGCCGGCTTGTTGAGCAGCACCAGCAGCCCCTCGGGGAACTCGAGCGGCTCCTCGTCGAGGCACACCTGCTGCGGGTCGACCTTCTGGCTGGAATCGCTGATCACCTGGCCGCCCACCGTCAGCCGGCCCTCGCGGCACACCTGCTGGGCTTCCCGACGGCTGCAGTACCCCAGCGAACTCAAGAGCTGATCGATTCGCCGCATGCCCAGCCCCATACGTCACCTGCTCGTCACAGCCAACGTGCGCCGGCTTCGTTACAAGCCGGGCACCGATGTTCGAGTCCGTGCTGCCCGCGAGCCCCGAGGTCTGTTTCAACGAGTTCGTCGATCTCCGGACGGCGCGGCTCTGGCTCCCGGGCCTCAAGCGGGCGCGGGTGGTGCGTAGCGACGCCCAGGGCCGGGCCCTCGAGGTCAGCTACGAGTTCGGCGACGTGCTCTCGTACGCGCTCGTGTACCACTACGAGGAGGCCACGCACCGCGTGCGGTGGGTGCCGTCGGCCGGCCTGCAAGACGGGGTGTCGGGATCGGCGAGCTTCGACCCGGAGCCCGGGGGCTGCC
>JBBRUE010000911.1:0-3079 GCA_038248085.1 Myxococcales bacterium
AGGAAGATGAAGGTTAGTAGGTATATTGTTACCGAGGGGATGAGCGACGCCAGGCTCTTGCCGATCACCAGCTCGAGCGGCGTCACCGGCGAGCTGAGCAGCGGCTCGAGCGTGCGCTTCTCCTTCTCGCCGGCCACCGCGTGCGACGAGATGAGGATCGGCACGAACACCGGCATCACCAGGTACAGCACGAACCAGTCCGAGAGCACCTTGTCGACCAGGAAGCGCGCCGCGTGCTCGGTGTTGGCGGTGAGGTCGTAATAGAGCGCCATCGCGCGCAGGTTCGGGTCGGTCGGGTTGCGCACGTAGGTCCGCACGATGCCCAGCGGCACCAGCACGATGACCGTCGGCAACGCGAGCATCGACCAGATCATCCCCGAGTTCTTGCGCAGCTCGAGCAGGTCCTTCCACAGCACTGCCTTCACGCGGTTGAACGAGAAGCTCATGGTGCGTCCTCCTCTCGAACCAGCTCGAGGTACGCCTCTTCGAGCGGGCGCGCCGCGCGCGAGACCGAGTGAATGCGCGCCCCCGCGGCCACCAGCGCGGCCACCACGTCGGGCGCCTGCGACTCGTTCGAGAGCATCACCTTGAGCCGGCCGCCTTCGTGCTGGGCCCCGGGCGCGAAGGGCAACGTGGCGAGGGCGGGCACCAGCGCCGAGGCCTCGCCTTCCACCACGATCTCCAACGCCAGGCCCTCGCGGCGCAGCTCGCGGAGCGCGGCCACCGTGCGCAGGTGCGACTTGATCACCGCCACCCGGGTGCACAGCCGCTCCACCTCGGCGAGGTTGTGGCTGCAGAGCACCAGCGTGCGGCCCTCGGCCGAGAGCTCCGCCACCGCGTCCCGCACCGCCCGCGCCGACTGGGGGTCGAGGCCCGAGGTCGGCTCGTCGAGGAAGATGACCTCCGGCTCGTGGAGCAGCGTGCGCACGATGGCCAGCTTCTGCCGCATGCCCTTGCTGAAGCCGCCCACCGGCTCGTCTTCCCGCCCCAGCAGGCCGAAGCGCTCGAGGTAGCCCGTGGCGCGCTTCCAGGCCGCCGCCTCGTCGACCTCGTGGAGCCGCATGAAGAACGTCAGGTTTTCCCGCGCGCTGAGCCGCTCATAGAGCCCCGGCTGCTCGGTCAGCAGACCGACCTTCTTCCGCAGCGCCGTGCCGTCGGTGCTCGGCCCCAGCTCGACGCCGCACACCGTGCCGCGGCCGCCGCTCGGCGCCAGCAGCCCGGTGAGCATGCGCACCGTCGTCGTCTTGCCCGCGCCGTTGGGCCCCAGCAGGCCGAAGACCTCGCCGGGCTTCACCTCGAAGGTGAGCCCGGTCACCGCGACCCGCTCGCCGAAACGCTTCTCGAGGCCCTCGACGGAGATGCTCATCAAAGCGTGCCACTCCGGCGCTGCGGGGAAAGGTGGGGGCGCGAGGGAGCACGCCCCGTGCCGACCGCTACTCGATGGTGACGAGGATGAACTTGTTGTTCAGGTCCTTGTCGATGAGCGTGACGTTCTTGTCGCCCACCGCGCTCTTCAAGATGCCCAGGCGGTTCTGCTCGACGAGGCTCCACTCGCGGCCCGGCTGGTCGGCGTAGCTCTTCATGCCGACCTGCGGGTTGTCTTTGATCTGCTTGACCGTATTGCGCGAATAGAACGTCTCACCGCGCCAGTTCATGAGGAACGCGGCGATGGGCTCGTCGGGCCGGCGCTGCGTGTAGTAGCGCCAGAACTGGTCGCGCTGCGTCCAGTGGTGCGACAGCTCGACCCAGTGCGACCAGTTGAACCACAGGGCGAAGCACATCACCGAGGCGAGGCCCGCGGTGAACATCATCGAGCGCGAACGCAGCATGCCGAAGAGGCCGACGATCAGCCCCGCCACCGCCATGCCATGCCCATCAGCTGCTTGATGTTGTTGCTGCCCAGCACCGCGCGCTCGGTGAGGAACGTGGGGTACGGCCGGTCGTAGTTGTAGACGAACAGATCGGTGAAGTTCTTCGGGGTGCCCGCGAGGTCATGCCCCACGAGGATGAAGAGCGGCACGCCGAACAACAGCACCATGCCGTGCGCGTCGATGCCTTCCTCCCACAGCTTGTCGAGGAAGATCCCCATCAGGATCGCCATCGGGGGGAGCATCGGGAACACGTAGTGGTGGAACTTGGTCGCCGAGCTGCCGATGAGCGCCCACGACACCGCGAACCACAGCACCGCGACCAGGCCCACGCCGTCGGCCGTCGAGGGCCCGCGGATCTTCAGGCGCCCCGCCGCGACGATCGCCCCGGGGATGATCGCCACCCACGGGAACATCGCGTAGCCGCCCTGGAGGATGAAGTACGTGAAGTCGCCGCCCGGCGTCGTGGTGTGCACGCCGCTGCCCAGGCGCGCGAAGTGATCGTGGATGATGAAGCGGAACCAGAAGATCTTCGACTCATCGTCGAGCCGCCAGAAGGTGAACATCTCGTAGTACCAGGGCAGGCACACCGCGAGGAACAGCAGCAGGCCGGTGCCCAGCCGCATGTCGTAGGCCATGGCGATGACCGGGGGCGGCTTCTGCTTCGTGCCTGCATCGTTCAGCCCCAGCATCACCGTGGTCACCGCCCAGAACACCAGCGAGCCCCACATGATGGCCAGCCACGTCGGCGCGGAGATCACCGACACGTTGTCGATCACCGGCACCGCCATGAACGTGGTGTTCCACTTCTTGCCCAGCGTGTACGCGATGCCGCCCACCACCGCCGCCGCACCCAGCCCGGCCCCGGCCGGCATGAGGAGGTACCGGAAGGCCCACGTGAAGTGCGCGAGGGTCGACTTCCACGTCATCTCGCGGAACATCACGTAGAGGATGAAGACGACCATCGGCACGCCGAAGCCCAGCAGCCCCTTGGCCAGCGTGGCGATCGCGAAGAAGACGTAGGCGCCGTACCACCACTCGCTGCGGTGCTTGGTCGTCTTGTCGAACAGGCCCACCATCGCGCACGAGATGCCGCAGATCGTCGCGCTGACGATCGGGGTGTCCGTCACGGCCTGCCGCGAGAGCAGGAAGTAGAGCGGCATCGTCCCCAGCACCAGCGCCGAGGCGATGCCCGCGCGGGGGCTCACCGC
>JBBRUE010000912.1:0-3067 GCA_038248085.1 Myxococcales bacterium
ACCGGCACCACGCCGGGGTGCTCGAGCCGCGCCAGCACGCGTGCTTCGCGGACGAAGAGGTTCTCGAGCATCGGCCCGGTCGCGCTGCGCTCGGCGGTGTGCTCGAGCAACAGCTCCTTCACCGCGACCTCGCGTCGCAGGTGGGTGTCGACCAGCGTCAGCACCCGCCCCATGCCGCCCCGAGCCAGCTCGGGATCGGTGACGCCCTCGGGCACCGCGTAGCGACCCTCGGCTTGCGTCGGCAGCTCCTCGCGGGCCCCGGGCGCGGGCAGGGCGCCCCCCTGGCTCAGTCGCGGCAGCGTCTTTCCGATGTCGTCACGCTCGCTCACAGGGCCCCTTCGGTAGTCAGAACCACGCGATTCTTGGTCGTTTTTCGTGAATGCACCACTCATCAGATCCGTTTCGCCGCCGGTGCGTTCTAAGGGGCCTATGAACCGGACGACTGCCTTCCTTGCTGTCGCGGCTGCCTTGTTGCTCACCGCCGTCATCGTGGGCCTGCCCCGGGTCGCTGGGCCCGGGCCTGCCCCCACCCCGCCCGCGCCGACGCCGGTGGTGGTGGTGACGCCGCCTCCGGTCCCGGTTCCTGTGCCCGTTCCGGGAACGACGCCCGGTTCGCTCTCGCTGACGGGGCGGCTCTCGCACCCCTACCTCGTGCCCGGCACCAGCGACGTCTTCGCGACGCTCGAGGTGACGGCGGTCGACGTGCCCGGCAGCTCGCGCGCGCCGGTGAACCTCGCGGTGGTGATCGATCGCTCCGGCTCGATGTCGGGCGCGAAGATCGAGAACGCGCGGCGGGCGGCGAGCCGGTTGGTCGATCTCCTCGACGAGCACGATCGCCTCTCGGTGGTGCACTACGGCACCGACGTCTCGGCGATGGGCGGGGTGTTCGCCACGCCGGAGAACAAGCTCAAGCTCAAGCGCTACATCGCGAACATCGTCGATGAGGGCGGCACCAACATCGGTGACGGGCTCGCGGTCGGCGCCAGGCACATCGAGCGCGCGATGACCGACTTCCGCGTCAACCGGCTGCTCCTGCTCTCGGACGGCCAGCCCACCGTGGGCATCACCACCGCGCAGGGCCTCGCCGCCGTGGTGCGCCGCATTCGCGACCAGGGCGTCTCGGTGACGTCGCTGGGCGTGGGCTCCGACTTCAACGAAGACCTCATGCAGCGCCTGGCCGACGTGGGCGGCGGCTCGTACGGCTTCATCAGCGACGCGGCGGCGATGACCGCGCTCTTCCAGAAGGACCTCGAGCAGGCGGGCACCATGGTGGCGCGCGCCGCCGCGCTGACCTTCACCCTGCCCCCCGGCGTGCGCTTCGTCGAGGTGTACGGGCGCCCGGTCTCGCAGGTGGGCAACACCGTCAGCATCACCCTGCCGGACTTCTCGGCGCGGCAGGTCGAGAAGCTGGTGGTGCACCTCACCGCGTCGCCCTCGGTGCGCAGCGGCAGCGTCGACATCGCCGGCTTCCAGCTCGCGTACACCGATCTCCTCACCGAGAAGCCGGCCGACGCGCGGCTCTCGCTGGCGGCGATGGTGACCGAGGACAACACGCTGGCGCTGCGCAACCGAGACAAGGCGGCGGTGGTGATGGCGAGCAAGGCGCAGGCCGGCGAGAACTACAAGAAGGCCGCCGAGGCCATCGACCGCGGCGACTACGGCCAGGCGCAGAAGGACCTCAAGGCCAACGACGCCATCTTCTTCGACGCCGACTCGGTGGCGGGCGAGGGCTCGATGGCCGATGAGCGCGCGACGAACTCCGCCATCTTCGGGCTGTCGACGTCGGCCCCGTCGGCGGCCCCGGAGACGCGCCGCGAGGCGGTGAAGCAGATGAAGTCCGAGTCGAAGCGCTCTGCCGGTCGCGGCGCCTCGCTCTACTGATTCAGAAGCGGTACCCGACGCCCAGCGAGGCGTCGAAGGTCACCTCGGCCGGCCGGTTGGTGCGAATGGTCGGCCCGATGCGTGCGCGGGCGAAGACGGCGAACTGGCTGGTGATGAAGTACTCGGCGCCGCCACCGGTGAGGATGGGGAAGTTGAAGCCGCCGAACTGGCCGAACTCGATCCACATCGGGAACTCGACCAGCACCGCCACCGACAGCGCGCTCGACGCAGCGATGCCCAGCCGCACGCCCACAGGGAGCGCGACGCCCAGGCGCCCGCCCTGCAGGAACGAGCTGTACGAGAAGACGCCCGGCTCGAAGGTGAGGCCCACCGACACGCGGCCCGCATCGAGCAGCCGCAGCTTGAGGAGCAGCTGGCCTTTGAAGCCCGGCGCGCTCTCGCGGAACATGCCTTCCACGCCGTAGACGAAGCCCACGCGCACGCCGAGGTTGAAGCCCGGCGAGAAGCCGCGCAGGTAGCTCACCGAGATCGACGGGTAGCCCACGGACCCTTCCACCACGTTGCCGCCAGGGGCGACGGTCTTCGGGCCGATCGCGCTCCACGGTTGGCCGGCGTTGAGATCGTCGGCCTTCACTTCGTCCGCCGCCGCCGCCCACGCCCCGCTCGCGACGAGCACCAGGCCCAGCACCAGGTTCTTCAAGGCAGTCCCCTTTCCTTCGCCAACGCGAGGAAGGCTTTCTCCAGCGCCGACAATTGTTGCGTGGCCCGGGCCCGCGCGCCGCGCATCGGCTCACCCGGGTGCAGCGCCTCGCGCCACTCGAAGTACACCTTGATCTTCGGCTCGGTGCCCGAGGGCCGAAGCGTCACGCGGCTCCCGCCAGTGAGTTCCCACGCGAGCACGTTCGACCTGGGCAGCGTCAGCTTCGACGTCGCGGCGCCCACGGTGCGCGTCTGCGCCTGGTAGTCGTTGGCCGCGTCGATGGTCAGCGCGCCGATGGCCGTGAGGGGCCGCGCGCGGAATGCGTCCATCAACGCGCGGATCTGCGCGGCGCCGCTGGTGCCCGGCAAGGTGGCGTTGAACTGCGAGGCGACGAACAGGCCGTGCTCGCGCTGCACCTCCTCGAGGTACCCCAGCAGCGTCGTGCCGCGCGCCTTGCACCACGCGGCCATGTCGGCCAGCACCAGCGCGGAGCCGATGCCGTCCTTGTCGCGCACCACGGTGCCC
>JBBRUE010000913.1:0-3064 GCA_038248085.1 Myxococcales bacterium
GGCCTGCGGTGGTGCGCGCTCGACGAGATCACCGGCGCGCCCTTCAATTTCGACGCCACGCTGACGCGCGAGAGCACGTCGTCCCGGGCGTGGCTCACCCTGGCCGGCTACTCCCGCGAGGGCACCTTCGACGGGCAGGTCCTCTCGACCACGGCGTCGGCGAGCCGCATCTTCACCGAGTGCCACGAGTGCCGGACCCAGGTCATCGAGATCATCACCGTCGCGGTGCTCAGCCGCTCGCAGAGTGACGCGCTCGCGGGGCAGTGTCCCCTCGACGTGCTCGACGGAGGCGCGCCCGCGCCCGGGGGCGACGGCGGGGTGAAGCTGCCGCAGCAGACGGCGCAGGGCTTCGACGCCGTGCGGCTGTGCGGTGAGCTGACGACCGTGGTGGTGGCCGAAGGGCTGCCCGACGGCGGCGCCTGCGAGCCGAAATGTGGCGGCTGCACGGTGAGCTACCAGTTGCGCGGCGACCGGCGCTGACGCAAATCAGGGCCATGACGGCTTCGAAGAAGAAGGCGGTGGTGCTGCTCTCGGGTGGCCTCGACTCGGCGACGTGCCTCGGGCTCGCGATTCGCGATGGCTTCGAGCCGGTCTGCCTGTCGATCAACTATGGGCAGCGGCACTCCATCGAGCTCGAGCGCGCGAAGGTGGTGGCGAAGGCGCACGGGGTGACCGACCACCGCGTGGTGAGCCTCGACCTGCGGGCGATCGGCGGCTCGGCGTTGACCGCCGACATCGCGGTGCCCAAGCACGACGACGTGTCGCAGGTGAGCACCGACATCCCGGCGACGTACGTGCCGGCGCGCAACACCATCTTCCTCGGCCTGGCGCTCGGGCTCGCGGAGGTGGTCGGCGCGGTCGACCTCTTCATCGGCGTCAACGCGGTCGACTACTCGGGCTACCCCGACTGCCGGCCGGAGTTCATTCGCGCCTTCGAGCACCTCGCCCAGCTGGCGACGAAGGCGGGCGTGGAGGGCGCGCGCTTCACGGTGCACGCCCCGCTCTCGGGCATGACCAAGGCCGACATCGTGCGCGCCGGGCTCGCGGCAGGCGTCGACTACGCGCTGACGCACAGCTGCTACGACCCGTCGCCCGAGGGGCTGGCGTGCGGCCGCTGTGACTCGTGCCTGCTGCGGAAGAAGGGCTTCGAAGAGGCGGGCGTTTCCGATCCCACCCGCTACGTGGGACGCTGAGTGCAGATGCTCGCGCTCCTGCTCTCGCTCGCGCTGACGGCTGCCCCCGAGGCGCTGGTCGAGGTGAGCTCCGTCGTCCCTGACGCGGTGGTCGACCTCCGCTACGCGACGAGCGACAACTTCATGAAGAAGCAGGTGTACCCGGCTGAAGCGCGTTGCCTGCTCCTCGCGCGCAGCGCGAAGCAGCTGCAGGCCGCGGCCGAGGTGCTGCGGGGCAAGGGCTTCCGGCTGCGGCTCTACGACTGCTACCGGCCGCACCACGTGCAGTTCGAGTTGTGGAAGGTGATGCCCGTGCCCGGCTACGTGGCGGAGCCGAAGAAGGGCAGCAACCACAACCGGGGCGGCGCGGTCGATCTCGGGCTGGTGACGCTCGAGGGGAAGGACGTCGAGTTCCCGTCGACCTACGATTTCTTCGGCAAAGAAGCGCACCACGGCTTCAGCGGCGGCACGAAGGTCGCGCTGGAGCACCGCGAGCTGCTGCGCACCACGATGGAGGCCGCGGGCTTCAAGAAGAACCCGATGGAGTGGTGGCACTACGATCTGCCTGACGCGGCGAAGTACCCGCTGCGCGACGAGCCCTTCGTCGAGCCGGTCGCCGTTCCCGACGCCGGGAAGTAGTCGACCGCGCCGCCTCCATGATCCAGTAGAATTCACTCAAATAAAGTCAGAATGACTTCTATGGTCGCGTCGAGACGCCATGACGCCACGTACCCGCGAAGACCTGCTCACCGCGCTGGCCGCCGGCCGCCGCTTCACCTTCCGCCCCTTTTTCGGGCACACCCCGCGCACCGACGGGACGCTCTCGGACGCGTGTTTTTCCCAGTGGTGGAGGGCGGAGTTCACGGTGAAGGGCCTGCGCTACTTCACCGCCGAGCAGTTCATGATGGCCGAGAAGGCGCGCCTGTTCGGTGACGAGGTGGTGCTGCGGGAGATCCTCGCCGAGGCGGAGCCGTCGAAGGTGAAGGCGCTGGGGCGGAAGGTGTCCGGCTACGAGGAGGGGCGGTGGGGCGCGCGGCGCTTCGACGCGGTGTCCGAGGGATCGTTCGGAAAGTTCAGCTCGACCCCGGAGCTGCGCGCGTACCTGCTCGCGACCGGAGACGACGTGCTGGTCGAGGCGGCGCCGAGGGATCAGATTTGGGGCATCGGGCTCGGGCGGGAGAACCCGTTGGTGTCCGAGCCTGCGAAGTGGCGCGGCCAGAACCTGCTCGGGTTCGCGCTGATGCGTGCGCGGGATGCGATGGGCGGCCGCGCTCGCTGACCCTCTCCCCGCTGGCGCAGGGCGAGGGATCATCTGGCGAAGGTCTTCAGCGCGCGCTCGATGGCGCTGAGCGTCGCCGTGACGTCGTTCATCGTCACCGCGCCCATGTGGCCGACGCGGAAGTACTTCGCCTTGAGCGCGGGGTGCAGGCCGCCGGCGACGACCACGCCTTCCTTCGCGATGGCCTTCACCAGCGCCGCGTCGATCCCGGCCGGGTAGTACAGCGCCGAGAGGGTGTGGGCCCGGTACTCGAAGTGTTTCGGCAACGGCTCGAGGCCGAGGGCCTTCCACCCCCGGGCCATCGCCTCGGCGATCTTCACGTGCCGCTGCACGCGCGCGCCCATGCCCTCCTCGACGAGGTGCCCGAGGCTCACGTCGAGCGCCATGATCAGGTTCACCGGCGGGATGGCGAAGTACGCCGGGGTCATCGCCTCGTACGCCTGGTGGATCGGCAGCCACTCCGCGAAGTCGAGGTACATCGACGCGACGGGCCGGGTGCGGGCCTTCCACGCTGCCAGCGCGCGGGGGCCGGCGAGCAGCACCGCGAGCCCGGGAGGCGCCCCGAGGGCCTTCTGCGACGCAGTGAAGACGACGTCGACGCCCCAGCGCCGCA
>JBBRUE010000914.1:0-3057 GCA_038248085.1 Myxococcales bacterium
GATCGCGAGGAGCCGGCGCACCAGGCCCTTGGTGTAGTCGAGCCGGTCCACCGAGAGCAGCAGCTTGCGGCCCTGCGCGTCGGCCCTCAGGGCGTCCGCCCGCGTGCGCACCGCGGGGCTGGTGGCTCGGGCGGCGAACGCGTCGGCATCGATGCCGATGGGGAAGGCGGCCACCCGCACCGGGCGGCCATCGTCGTCGAGCACGTCGCCCGCGAGGTTCAGGCCCAGCAGCTGCGAGGCGGCGTAGGCGAAGTGGTACGCGTAGCTGGCGGTGTGAAACCCCACCACGTCGGCGCCCAGCATTCCCCGCAGCAGCTCCTGGCGCCACGGGAGGATGCGGAACACCTCGGGGCTCGGGAAGGGCACGTGCAGAAAGAAGCCGATGCGCGCCGCCGGGCAGCGTTGGCGCAGCAGCGCCGGCACCAGCGAGAGCTGGTAGTCGTGCACCCAGACCATGTCGCCTGGCCGCCAGTGCTCCGCCACCACCTCGGCGAAGCGCTCATTGACCGCCTGGTACGCCAGCCAGTCGTCGTGCGCGTCGAGCTGAACCTTGTCGAGCAGGTAGTGGCACAGCGGCCAGAGCACGCCGTTCGAGAACCCGTCGTAGTAGGCCTTCACCTCCGCGGCCGAGAGGTAGACCGGCACCGCGCGCAGCGGCTCGAGCACCTTCGAGACGTCTGCCTGCGGCACCTCGGACACCGGCCCCGGCCACCCGAACCACAGCGACTCACCTCCGCCGCCGTGCACGCTCGACAGCGCCGTGGCCAGGCCCCCCGAAGACGCCTGGGCGTGGAGTCCGTTTTCCCCGACCGACAGGGTGACCGGGAGTCGATTGGAGACCAGCAGCACGCGAGGCTTCATCGCAAGTTCCTGCCGCGCACCCGGCGGCCGCAAGGGAGTTGGATCGATGAAATATGACCGTCAGTCGTATTTGCCACCACGTTCGCTTCGAGTCCAGCCAGACCTGCACGGCGCACCGCAGAAGCGCCACGCTGCCCAGGGCAGCACCCCGAACGTGACCACCAGCCGCAGCGCGATCACCACCAGGCCCAGGCAGGCCGCCTCGAGGTGTACGGGCCCGAACGGCGCGAGCAGACCCTCGTGGCCCGCGACCACGGTGAAGAGCTGATCGAGCAGCAGCCAGCACCCCACGACCGCGGCAGGTGCCTGCAGGGCGCGCAGCCGGGGGTTCATCGCGCGAGCTCCGGGCCGGAGGTGAGCATCGCCAGCAGCAGCGCATTCCCGATCGGCCCGCCGGTGCGGAAGTACAGCGCCTCGCCGCGCCGCGCGGGCAAGCCGAACAAGGTGGTGGTGCGAAAGAGCCGGGTGAAGGCTTCCCGATGGCCGAACGCGCGAAAGGGCGCGAGCGAGAAGCCGGTGGCCGCCACCGACACCCCGAGGATCACCGGCCCGCTGTCGATGTCGCCGGAGCCGACACGCTCCCCGAACTCCGCCACGGCGCCGAAGCCGAAGAGGGTGCGCTCATGCGCGAGCAGCGCGGAGGTCAGCTGGGCGGCCAGCCCGCGATCGACGAAGCCCGCGTACCAGGCGGCCAGGCCGGTGCCTGAGCCCCGGGGCACATCCTGGGGCGTGCCGTCGAGCGACATCCGCTGGTGCACGAACCCCGAGGCGGGATCGATCTGCACCGCGCGCACCTGCCGCGCCCAGTGGGCGAGCACCCGCGAGTGGTCGATGCCGGTGGCGCGCCCGTGCAGGGCGATCGCCGCTGCCACCGCGGCGACGTCGGTGGGGAACGCCTGGCCGGGGTAGGTCTCGATGAGCGCGGTCGGCGAAGCGAGCAGCCGCCGCTCCCAGGCCGCGACCAGCGCGTCGTGCGCCGCCGCCACCTCCGGGGGAAAACCTCCGGGCTCGACCCACCGGGCCATGCCCACGGCGAGGGCGGAGTAGGCGAGGTACGCGTGGCCGTGGTCCCCGGCGAGGCTGGCCAGCGCCTCTTCGCCGCCCCAGGCGCGGGTGCCGAAGTCGCGCATCTCCGGGAGGAAGCTGCGCAGCGCAGCCGTTCGGAGCGTGGGCGCGTAGGCGCGCTTCCACTGCGGGTGCGCCAGCACCACCTGCGCCAGCCCCAGCGCCGTCATCTGGTGCGTCACCAGGGCCCACTCACCCGCGAAGCGATTCTCAGGGTCCGTCGCGCGGGTGGCCGCGTCAGCGCGCTCGAACTCGACCAGCTCCGCCGAGAGTCCGCGCACCACGGTCTCGTCGTCATCGAGCCAGGCTGTGGAGTCCCTCCCGTACCAGGCCGCCGCGCCCCAACGCACCGTGCCCAACGCGATCAGCACCACCACGCCTCGCTGCCATGAGTGCTTCATGACCGCGAGTGTCAGCGTGCGCGCGGCGCGATGAGGGGCCGTCGCGCTGAGCGGTCGGGTCGCGGGGCTGAACGGTCGGAAGGACCCGTGGCAGGACGGTCAGCAACTGTCTGTGTTCGTGGCTGATCAGCGCCCGGCGGCGCGCTCGGCAGTCTGGGCGCGCTCGATGCTCTCGAAGAGCGCCTTGAAGTTGCCGCCCCCGAAGCCCTTGTCGCCCTTGCGCTGGATGATCTCGTAGAAGAACGGGCCGGACTCGCGGTCCTTCAGCAGCTGCGAGTTCTCCTTCATGAAGATCTGCAGCAGGTACTGGTGCTCCTTGTGCCCGTCGATGAGGATCTGAAGCTCGCGCAGCTCCGCGATGCTCTCGTCGATGCGCTTGATGCCGCTCTTCTCGATGCGCTCGGGGAGGTAGTCGTAATAGCTGGCCGGCGTGCCGAGGAACTCGAGGCCCTGGGTGGCGCGCATCGCCTTCACCGTGGGCACGATCTCCTTCACCGCGAGCGCGAGGTGCTGCACCCCTTCGCCGCGCTGATCTTCCACGTACACGTTGATCTGCGACTGCTTGAAGCGCGGGCGCGAGGGCTCGTTGTTGGCGAACTTCGCCGTGCTGTGCGGGTCCCACATCACCGTCGACTTGAGGCCGGTGCCGTGCTGGTTGCCCTTGTCGATCTCTTCTTCGGTGTGGAACTGGATGTTCCAGAACTCCTCGAAGCCCATGACGTGCTTCATC
>JBBRUE010000915.1:0-3054 GCA_038248085.1 Myxococcales bacterium
CGTGAGGCCCGGCGAGAAGGTCCCCGTCGACGGCGTGGTGGTCTCGGGCGCCAGCTCCGTCGACGAGGCGATGGTCACCGGCGAAGCCATCCCCGCAGAGAAGACGACCGGCAGCCGCGTCACCGGCGGCACGGTCAACCAGACCGGCAGCTTCGTGATGACCGCCGAGCGCGTGGGCGCCGACACCCTGCTGGCGCAGATCGTCCAGATGGTCAGCGAGGCGCAGCGCAGCCGCGCCCCCATTCAACGCCTCGCTGACGTGGTGGCCGGGTACTTCGTGCCGGCGGTGATCGCGATCGCGGTGATCACCTTCGTGATCTGGGCCTTCGTCGGGCCAGAGCCCAGGCTGGCCCACGCGCTGCTCAGCGCCGTGGCGGTGGTGGTCATCGCGTGTCCCTGTGCCCTCGGGCTGGCGACGCCGATGTCGATCATGGTCGGGACCGGGCGTGGGGCGCGCGCCGGCGTGTTGATCAAGAACGCGGAGGCCCTCGAGGTGATGGAGAAGGTCGACACGCTGGTGATCGACAAGACCGGCACGCTGACCGAGGGGAAACCGCGACTGACGGGCGTGGCGCCGGCGGCGGGCTTCACCGAGCCGGAGCTGCTCCAATTGGCCGCGACGCTGGAGCGCGGGAGCGAGCACCCCCTGGCGGCGGCGATCCTGTTCGGCGCGAAGGAGCGGGGCATCACGCTCGGGAAACTCGCGAACTTTCGCTCGGTGCCGGGGAAAGGGGTGCTCGGTGACGTCGCGGGGCGAAGCGTCGCCCTCGGCAACCAGGGGTTGTTGCAGGAACTCCAGCTCACGGGCGGCGCGTGGCTCGAGGAGGCGGAGGCCCTGCGGATCGAGGGGCAGACGGTGATGTTCCTCGTGGTCGACGGCAAGCCCGCGGGCCTGCTCTCGGTCGCCGACCCGATCAAGGCCACGACCGCCGAGGCCATCGCCCTGCTTCACACCGAGAAGATCCGCGTGGTGATGCTCACCGGGGACAGCCGCACGACCGCCGAAGCCGTGGCGAAGACGCTGGGCATCGACGAGGTCATCGCGGAGGTGCTCCCTCAACAGAAAGGCGAGCTCATCAAGAAGTTGCAGGCGCAGGGCCGCATCGTGGCGATGGCCGGTGACGGCATCAACGACGCCCCCGCCCTCGCCCAGGCCCAGGTCGGCATCGCGATGGGCACCGGGGCCGATGTGGCGATGGAGAGCGCCGGCATCACGCTGCTCAAGGGCGACCTCCGGGGCATCGCGCGCGCCCGGCGGCTGTCTCGCGGCACGATGCGGAACATCCGCCAGAACCTCTTCTTCGCCCTCATCTACAACGCGCTCGGCATCCCGCTGGCGGCGGGCGCGCTCTACCCGGTGTTCGGCTTGCTCTTGAGCCCGGTCATCGCCAGCGCGGCGATGAGCTTGAGCTCGGTGTCGGTGATCGGCAACGCGCTCCGGCTCCGGCGTCTCGACCTCTGATGCGAGCGGGTCGGCCCAGGAATGCACTACGTTCGAGCGACCGATGGTCTCCGTCGTCGTTCTCTTCGCAGTGCTGTCGGCGGCCCCCGTCGAGTCGTCGCTGCTGGGTGCGCCAGATCGACGCCCACGCCTCGCGCTGACCGCGGCGCCCCTCGCGCTCCCCGACGACTGGTACCCGGTCGAGATCCGTCGCAATTCGCTCCTGCTCCCTGACTGGGCGACCTCGCCCGGGCCCGCTGCCGGCGTGGTGTGCGCGCTGCGGAGCACGTCTCCGGCCTGGTATCTCCAGCTCTGGAACGCGCCGCGCGCACCGCAGATCATCGACGGAGGCACGTCGGTCTTCGCGCCGCTGGTCCCCGGTCGCCCCGCGCGCGGGTTCGAGCTGTTGCTCAAGTTCAACAACGCGCACGGCAAGTCGGTGCTCCAGGAGCTCTTCCTCGGCGTCATCTCCGCCGGTTTCTCGACGCTCCGGCTGATTCCAGACGTGGTGAAGCGGTGGCCAGTGCCCACGAAGCTGCCGGCCACGTTCGCCGGGGCGTGGGGCGCCATCGAGTGTCGAGCCGTCTCGCGGCAGGACGTCGATCAGTGGGCCGAGGCCGAGCTCGCGCAACTCGAGGCCTGCACCGACTACCGCTGCCTGGGCCCGGCGACGGCCAAGCTGGGGCCGTGGGACGAGCGCGTGGAACGCCAGGCGCGGAAGGTCCAGGCGCTGGTGTTGGAGGAGCGGACGCGCCAGCTCTCCTCGGCGACGCGCTCGGTGCACGGGCTCACGGTGGTCGACGCGCCTGTCCACTGCCTGGCGACGACCTGCGCGCTCGAGCTGTCGTGGCGCAACGACTCGGCCTTCCCCGTCAGCCTCGCGGCCCTGACGCGTTCGAGCTTTGAGGGCGTCGACTCGCTCGGGCGCGCGGTCTCGTTTGGTAGCGCCGCGCTGCAGTCGGGGACGCTGGCGCCCGGCGCGTCGGTCTCGCTCGTCTACAGAACCTTCGGCGCGCCGATCGGCACGGTCGCCCTCACCTTCCGGCCCGAGTGGCCGTGGACGATGCCGGTTCCAGGCGTCTCGTGGCTCGGCGGGTCGCTGATCACCGCCGGACCCCCGAGGTGTGAAGAAGGCGTCACGCGCATACCGCTGACCCAGACGATCGTACGCGCCGAATCGCTGCGGCCCACCCGGGTCGTGCTCGCCGATGGCTCGGTCGCCTGGCCATCGCAGCACCCCGGCTTCCTCGAGGTCGTCACCCCGGGCTGTCAGGCGACGGTCGGGCTCGAGTTCAGGGACGACGCGCGGGTGGTGCTCGAAGCGCAGCAGTCCCGCTGAGGTTCAGTTGAGCAGCCGCAGCGCGAAGGGGTAGCGGTAGGGCTCCCCTGAATAGGCCTTCACGCCCGCGACGATGGCGAAGACGAAGCCGTAGATCGCGGCCAGGATCAGGGTGCAGATCCCCACCGCTACAAACATGAGCGGAATGCTCACCATCGCGGCGATGAAGACGGTGATGTGGAAGTTGAGCGCCTCGATCGCCTGGGTGCGCACCCACGGCGACTCCTTTCCCTTGGTGAGGAGGATGATGATGGGAATGAGGAAGCCCGAGACC
>JBBRUE010000916.1:0-3045 GCA_038248085.1 Myxococcales bacterium
GGCCGGGGCCATGGCACGAACGACGACTCCATCGGCCGGGGCCATGGCACCAACGACGACTCCATCGGCCGGGGCCATGGCACGAACGACGACTCCATCGGCCGGGGCCATGGCACCAACGACGACTCCATCGGCCGGGGGCGCGGCACCAACGACGACTCCATCGGCGGTGGCGTCGGCCGCGGCAGCCCTCGGGACGCCATGGTCGGCGCCGCCCAGGTTCGCGGCGCGCACGGCGCGGCGCTGGCAGCTGCGCGCGGCGGGCTGAGCGCGGACACCTCGGCGAAGATGGACAAGCTGCTGGGGCCCGACGACCCCGAGCGCGCGCGCCAGGCCGACTACGTCTTCTCCACGCCGGAGTTCCAGGCGCTGTCGACCGACCAGCGCGAGAAGATCGTCGACGTGATGGACGCGGGCGGCATTCGCGCGGCGAAGGGTATCGCCGAGATGTTCGAGCAGAGTGGCGGCGCGATGCTCGAGGTGAAGAGCCACGACGGCACCACGGTGCTCGACAGCCTCGACCGCCTCGCCGCGTCCGCGCACCCGGAGATGGTCGGTGACCTGGCGTACGACCTCGTGAACCCCGGCCGCATCAGGCAGGGCCGCGCCCCGACCTGCACCGCCTCGACCATGCAGTACGAGCTCGCCCACGAAGACCCGGGTGAATACGCGCGCCTGATCACCGGGCTGACGTGCGACGGCAAGGCCACCATGCGCGGCGGCGGCGAGCTGGTCACCGACGCGAGCTGGGACCTCTACGCGAGCACCGCGCGCCAGGACGGGCGCTCGAAGACCGAGGCGCTCTTTCAGGCCGCGGCCATGGAGTACGCCAACGGCACCGACACCTACCTCGAGTATTCGCAGGAGAGCGTGGGCACGGGCGCCGCGTATGCCGGCCTGCATGGCGAGCAGATCTCCAACATGGTCGGGCAGCTCTTCGGCGTGAAGTACACGACCCTGCAGATCGGCAGCGACGCCGAGGCTGACCGCGAACTCAACACCATCATGGCGCGGGAGCGGCCGAACCGACCTGTGCTCTTCGACATCACCATCGAAGGCCAGCAATCGAACCACTGCGTGGCGCTCGAAGCGGTGAGAGACGGGGTGGTGTACTACCGCGACCCCACCAGCGGGCAGCGCGAGTCGATGTCGGTGGACGACTTCCGCCAGCGGCTGGCGGCGGTGCACTACGCCGAGGAACCCAAGTCCTTCCTCGGTGGCCTCGGCGGGCGCTTCAAGAACCTGTTCAACATCGACTGAGCGCGCCGCTCACGGCGTGAAGTACTCGGCGATGCCACCCACGTCGGTCGCAGTCGACGGCGTCAGGGGAACGTCGTCTTCAGCCACCCCACCACCTGCAGGATCTCGTCGTCAGTCATGTCGGCGTACTTCGGCATGAAGCCCGAGCCGTTCTTGATGACCTTGGTGATGCCCGTCGCCCCGAGGCGCGGCACCCGGTGCTCGAGCGATGGGCCCCGCGCGCCCTTCGCGTCGCCGTTGTGGCAGTGGAAGCAGTCGACCGTGCCGCGGGTGTAGCCGTTGAACAGCAGCGCGCCGGGGTCGGTGAGCTGCTCTCGCGGGAGCGGCACTCCGGCGCAGGAGAACGACAGCCCCAACGACAACCCGGCCACGATGATCATTCGCATGGCGGGGGGACTAACAACCCCGTCTCGAATTGTCAGAGGCGTCGCTCACCAGCGCTCGAGCATCCGCGTCGCGGCGATGAAGCTGAAGGCCATGATGGTCTCCGACGGGTCGACCGACACCGCGGTGGGGAAGACCGACGGGTCGCACACGAAGAGCCCCTTCACCGAGTGCACCTCGTGGTTCGAGTCGACCACCGAGGTCGCCGGGTTCTTCCCCATGCGGCACATGCCCGCCGGGTGCGGACACGCGAGCATCGCCGAGCCGGCGCGCAGGTCGACGGTGTCGAGCTTCGCGAGGTCCTTGAGGTCGGACAGTCGCGTGCCGCGCGGGTCGGGCACGATGACCTCCTTCGCGCCGGCGTGCATCAGCACCGTCGCCTCCTTCTTGAGGGCGTCGCGGACGATCTGCTCATCGAGCCCGGTCAGCGCCCAGTGCCAGAGGGGGTCTCCGTGGTCGTCGAGCGTCACGCTCCCCGAGTTCGCGTCGTCGATCCACGCGATGGCGCTGCCGATGCGGTGCGCCTGCTTCATCAGGTCGCGGTGCGGCTTGCCGAAACCCGGGAGCAGCGCGGCGAGCGTCGCCGGGGGCAGTTGGTTCGGGTACAGCAGGTAGCCGCCCTCGACGTAGCGGCCCTGGTCGAAGGTCGCGAGCCGGTACTGCATCGTGCCCACCGCCGCGGGGATGCCGCGCCACAGCACCACGTCCTCGTCGAACAGCCCGAAGACCTGCGGGCACGCGTTCATCTGCAGGTTCTTCCCCAGCTGGCCCGAGGGGTCGGGGATCTTCGAGCGCAGCAACAGCGGCGCCGAGTTGAAGCCGCCCGCCGCGACGATCACCTTCTGCGCCTTCACGGTGAGCGTCTTGCCCGAGGGCCGCCCGGTGGCGCGGTCGAGGAACTGCGCCGCCACGCCCACCGCCCGGCCGTTCTCCACCAAGACGTGCGAGACCTCGCAGTCCGCGAAAATGGTGACGCCGAGCTCGAGCGCCTCGGGGAGGGTGGTGACGAGCTGGCTCTGCTTGCCGTCGTACGCGCAGCCCTGCATGCAGTACCCCGAGCCGATGCAGCGCTCGTCGCGCGCGTTCATCACCGGCTCCCACGCGATACCGGCCTTGTCGGCGCCGCGCACGTAGAGCCGGTTCATGCCGTTGCGCTTGAGCTCGTGCGCCGGGTGCACGTGGAGGTCGCGCTCGATGCGCTCGAACCACGGCGTGAGCTGCTCGAGCGTGTGGTGCTCGAGGCCGTGCTCGCTTTCCCACTTCGTGAGGCGATCGGCCGGGGTGCGCCAGGTGTCGGCCCAGTAGTGCACCGACGCGCCGCCCACGGTGCGCCCGTAGGTCAACGCCGCCTGGCCGTTCTCTGATGTGTGCAGGCCGCGGCCGCCGTCGATCTTCGCGAAC
>JBBRUE010000917.1:0-3037 GCA_038248085.1 Myxococcales bacterium
CGCTGGCGGCGCGCGAGACCGGGGGCACCGTGCGCCTCGGCCTGTGGAGCGGCTCGCTCATTCAGCGGCTGTTCTTCTCGAAGGGGCTCGAGCGCAAGCCGGTCTCGATGCGCGCCTTCCGTTTCTGGTGGCGCCTGGTGTTCGACCGACGGCTGCTGATGCCGCTGGTGCAGCCGCGCGGCATGTACTGCTTCTACTCGCGGGAACTGGTGCACGAGCTCGCCGCGCTCGTCGCCCGGCGACCGTGCCTGGAGATCGCCGCCGGTGACGGAACGCTCGCGCGCTTCCTCACCGGGGCCGGCGTCGCGGTCACCGCCACCGACGACGCGAGCTGGAGCCACGCCATCACGTACCCCGTCGGCGTGGAGCGCCTCGACGCGAAGCAGGCCTTGCGCACGCACGCGCCGAAGGTGGTGCTGTGCTCATGGCCGCCGCCCGGCAACACCTTCGAGAAGGCCGTGCTCGAGTCGCCGGGCGTCGAGCTCTACGTGATGATCGGGAGCCGGCATCGCTTCGCTGCCGGTGACTTCGCGGCCTACGCGCGCCAGCAGGCCTTCGACTGGCAGCTCGACGAGCGGCTCTCGGCGCTGGTGTTGCCCCCCGAGCTCGACCCGGCGGTCTACGTCTTCCGTCGCAAGGCCTGAGCGCGCCTCCCGTCGTCAGGGGAGGGCCTTGAGCGCGGCGAGACCCGCGAGCACCGTGGCCTCGCCACCAAGGAGGCGTTCCATGAAGCTCGTTCGCGATGTGCTTTCGGAAAAGTCGCTCCAGGAGCTGATCACCGTCGACCCGTCCGAGCCGATCCTCGAAGCAGCGGAGGTGATGACGCGCTGGAACATCGGCGCGCTCCTCGTCATGGAACGTGGCGAGCTGGTCGGCCTGCTCACCGAGCGCGACGTGGTGCGCGGTGTCGTCGCCGCCGGCCGGGCCCCGGCGAGCACGCGGGTCGCGGACGTCATGACCCGGCAGGTGCGCGTGGTGCCTGGCGACGCCACCACCGAGGAGTGCATGGGGGTGATGACACACCTGCGCCTGCGCCACCTCCCGGTGATGGAAGATCGGGAAGTCGTCGGCGTCGTCTCGATCGGTGACCTGGTGAAGGACGTCCTGAGCGACCAGGCCTTCGTCATCGAGCAGCTCGAGCTGTACATCACCCGCTCCGCCAACGCGTAGGCGGGGTGAAACCTCCAGTGGTCAGTCGATCGCGCGAGGGTGCACCAGTTCCCCCGTCGCCGCCCTCGTCACCATCGTCTTTCCGGAGGGATGGCCCGTCGACCGGGTGGGCGCTCGTCTTGCACAGCACGGGCACATGAGTGCAGCGGCCCTGGCGAGAGCGCGGCAGGAACGAGCCCAGGAACTGGCGGCCCGGGGCGACCTGGAAGGCGCCGTGAAGTTGATGGATGCGTGGCTCGCGGCCAACGACGGGGACTGGGGCGTGTGGCTCTACCTCGCCAACCTGTGCGGCCGGCTGGGCCGCCGTGACCAGGCCGCGGCGGCCTACTGCGCGAGCGCGCGGCAGCTCGAGACTGACGGGTTCTTCGCCCGTGCCCGGGCCGCGGTGGTGTGCGCGTCGCAGCTGCTGCCTTCGGACCCGTCGTTGGCGCGCGAGGTGGTGCGCCTGGCCCGGCTCTCGGGCCAGCTCTCGCCCGCGGCCGATGCCGCCCCGTCGAACGCAGAGACCCACGTGCTGCGGGTGCCCGTCGCGAAGAAGGTGATCCCGAAGAAGCCCGCCGCCCGGCCTGCGTCGCAGCCCTTGTCCGCGGCGCTCGTCGAGACCGGCCTCATCAGGGTGCGCAAGAACGCGAAGCCCGCGCCGGCCCCCGCAACGTCCCAGACGAGCCTCATCGAGGTCCCCCCCCTCGTGACGCCGGCGGCGCCGTCGAGGTCCGAGACGAGCCTGATTCACCACCCGCCGTCGTCGCCCCAGTCGGCTTCGATTCGCGTCCGGAAGAGCGCGAAGCCGACGCCCCTGCCGGACTCGTGCTTCGAGGAGCCGCTCCTCGGCGGCCGCCCGGGCGAGAAGCCGGCGACGGTGCTGCAGCGGCCGGTCTCCGCGGCGGTCCGCGCGGCGATCGCGGCCCCCGCGGCCCCCGCGAGGGCGCGTCCCGCCTCTCCGAACGCGCCCCGGGCGCTGCGCGCGAGCGTGGCTGACGGCCACACGGATCCGCACTGTCCGATCTTCGAGATCCTCGACGACGAGGCCCGCCTGGTGCCGCGTCGCGGTGGGCGGCGCTGAAAGCCCTTCGGGCTCACACGAGTCTTCGGTCACAATGCGAACATGCCCCGTGGGACCATCACCCGTTTCGACGCAGCGCGTGGCTCCGGCAGCATCCACCTCGAGACCGGCGATGACGTGCACTTCGACGTCTCGGTCGCCACCACGAGCAGCCCCGCCGAGCTGAGCGTGGGCCGTTCGGTCGAGGTCGTCACCGGCATCGGCCGCGGTGCCCAGCTCATCGCGCGCATCGTGCTGGTCGACCTCCACGACGATGATCGCCAGCCCCTCGAGGCGGGCTTCACCGCGCTCCAGGCGGTCGGCCTCTTCCCCGAGTGGCGCCTGGCCGACGCCCACGCGGTCGCCGGCGAAGGTGAGCTGACGCGGGAGAGCGCGGGGGCGCTGCTGCTCGCCTACTACGGCACCAAGGGTCTCTCGGCGCGCGCCCGGGCCGACCGGGTGGCCTACCTCGACGAGCACTTCGGTGATTCGCCGGTCATCCCCGTCGACGACCTCGCGTCGTTCGCGCCGCCCGAGCTGCGCGAGGCCCTCGTGGCCGGCGCGAAGGGCGCGCACCCCTTCACCCTCGGCAGCGTGCTGGCGGCCTTCAACGGGGTGCTCCAGTCGCGCGAGCAGGCGCTCCACTACTACCTGCTCGACGCGGCGTCGGACCGCTACGTCGCGGTGACCCTGCGGGAAGACGCGCTCGCCCGGGCGGCGAACGCCACGGTGTTGCGCGTCGTGTCGTGAACCGAGGGAACTCACGGTCCCCGAGGCGCGGGTGTAGCGTCGCCGGGTGGAAGTTCTGCCCCTGACCGAGGTCGA
>JBBRUE010000918.1:0-3036 GCA_038248085.1 Myxococcales bacterium
ACCACCACCAGCACCGCGTGCTTCCGCCCGAGGGCCGCGAGCTCCTTCACGGGGGCGAGCACCGCGGTCGAGGTGTCGACGTGGGTGACGGTCATGACCTTGAAGCCACCACCCTCCAGCGCGCGGTCGACCTCCTCGACGGTGGCGACGGAGCCGGGCTCAGCGCGCACGTGGGTGACCACCGCGCCGTGCCGCTCGAGCATGGTGGCGATGCGGTCCGAGAAGTAACCAGTGTTCACCACCAGCGCCTTGTCGCCGGGCTCCACCAGGTTCGCGACCGCCATCTCCATCGCCAGCGTGCCGCTGCCGGCCACCACGAAGGGCTGGGCGCTCGGAGCGGCGCAGACCTCGCGCAGGTTCTTGATCGCCCGGCTGAACGCCTTCATGAACACCGGGTCGAGGTGGCTGCGCGTCTTCTCGCCGAGGGCGCGGAGCACCGCGGGCTCGAACTCGATGGGCCCGGGGATCATCAGCAGGTTCCGTTCGCTCATGGCCGCGCTCTACCACGCGCTCCCCGGTGAAGCTGCGACGGCACGGGGACGGCGTGGTAGTGCGGCTGCATGCAGACGCGCTGGCCCCTCCGCTCCAAGCCCCAGCGCGTTCAGGGGCTCCACTACGACGCCGGGTTCCTCTCGCGCGAGGGCCGCGCCGAGATCCTCTCGTGGATCTCCACCATTCGCCCCATCTGGGAGCACCGGTACTCCGACTTCCGCCCGCTGCCCGAGGGGGAGACTCAGCGTCGCCTGCTGCGGCCGGTGTACTGGCTGGGCAACTGGCAGTTCGCGTGCCTCGACTACTACCGGCCGCCGCTCGGGCTGCTCGACCGCGCGGTGCAGGCCGAGCCCTTCCCCCCCGTGTTGGCGAAGCTGGTGACGGTGATGGAGCAGCGCGCGCGCCGCATGTTCCGCGACGACCCCGACATGCCGCCGAAGTGGCACCTCAACACCTGCCTGGTGAACTTCTACGGAAGCCAGCTCGAGGACGGGAAGTGGGTCGACACCGCGCGGGTCGGTGAGCACAAGGACTTCGAGCCCGGGCCGGTCGCCTCGCTCTCGATCGGCGAGCGCGCGATGTTCCAGTTCGTCACCAGCAAGCGCCCCGGGGAACGCGAAGCGGTGGTCGAGCAACAATGGCTGGACGACGGGGCGCTGCAGATCTTCGGCGGCGACAAGTGGAAGAACAAAACCTTCCACCGCGTGCAGCGCGTCGACACCAGGGGGGGGCACCGCTTCGACCTCCACCTCGACGACTTCCAGACCCGGCGCATCAACTTCACCTTCCGCTACGTGCCCGACGAGCACGTGGTGCCGTTCGGTGCGCTCTCGGCCGAGGCGAAGCGGGACGTCGGGGGCTACGTGGGCGAGCTGGCGAAACACTCTCCCTTTTTTGCGGCTGCGCTCTCCGCTACACGCGGCGCATGACCTCTGCTGGCCTGGGCTTCTTCACGAAGCTCCTCGTTCTCGATCAAGCCGCCTCCGCGAAGTTCTACGAGGCGCTCGGCTTCACCCGCGTGGGCGCCGATGGCACCTTCATTCACCTCCGCTGGGAGGAGCACGGCGACGTGATGCTCGTGCGCTCACCGACCGGGGTGCGCCTCGACGGGAAGCGCGGGTGGGGCGTCTTGTTGTGCTTCACCTCGAAGACCGCGCTGCCCGAGTTGGCGGAGCGGGCGCAGGCCGCCGGCGCACCGACCCAGGGCCCGGAGACGCAGCCGTGGCACACGCAGGAGTTGGTGGTGACGGACCCCGACGGGTACCGGCTCAACTTCGTGCAGCCGGTCTGACGTCACTCGCTGAGCTGCGCGCGGACGCAGGCGCGGGCCGCCAGGAACAGGACGGCCCCGATCACCACGACCCGATGTGCATCGAGCTTCGCTTCATCCCCGCGAGGGAGCGAGGGAGACCGAGGGGGCAACCTCGCCCACGTAGGGCCGGATGCCGGGGCGCCGCTCGAACACCGCGAGGGCCAGGGCTTCTTGCCGCTCGCACGCCAGGTCGATCTCCTCGAAGCGGGTGCGCGCGAGGGCGAGCACTTCGCCGGCCCGTGCGTCACGATCAGTGACGAGCTGTCTGAGGTCTACCAGGCGCTGCAGCCCCGCGAGCAACCGTTCGCGCCGCCGCGACGGGTCGAGGCTGAGCCAGAACCCCGTGGCCGCGAGGCTCACCGCGGCGAGCACGCCAATCCACCGCCCCGGGGTCGTGCGGCTCACCACGAACACGGCGAAGCCGGTGATGGCGAGCGTCACCCCCGTGAGCCGGAGCCACCACGGCCGCGGCGTCGTCGGGAGACCTTCCACCATGCGGGTCTGCCTCTCGATGTCGCGCTGAATCCGTTCTGCGGTTGCGCGTTCGAGCGCCTGGTCGCGGGCCGCGTGCACGCCCCGCGCGGCGACGTCGAGCTTCTCGTGGATCAGCTGCTCGAGGCGGAGCAGCACCTCGAGGTCCGCCCGCGCCGCGCCGTCGAGCTTGTCGAGCGAGCGTGCCTCGCGCCCGACGAGATCGGAGATCAACTCCCGCGCATAGACCTGCTCATCGATGCGGCTGAGTTGTTCCACGTCGAGTTCGCTCGCCGCGACGTCACGCTTGAGCCCGCGGATGCCGAGGTGCCGCGCGACGGGATCCGCCTCCGAGTCGAGCCGGGAGAGCGCCTCGCGCAGCGAGATGAGGGCGTCGCGCAGGACCACCTCGAACGGGTCGGGCAGCACCCGGTGGGTGGCTTCGCCGAGCACGCCAGGCCCGGCATGGATCGCCGGTCGCTCCGGGAGCGGCTTGAGTCTCGGGACCGGCTCGGCGGTGATCGGCTTGATCATCGAATTGAACAAATAACGCCGGGCCAGCGGCTCGCGCCTTCAGAGATCGACGTTCGTTCGTCAGGAAGCGCGCAGCAGGTCCTCCCCCGGTCGCGCGGTCGCTGCTTCTGCGAAGGCCGACGACAGGGCCTGGAGGTGGCGCTCAAGCGCGGCGGCTCCGTCCAGTACCACCTGTTCCGTCGAGACCATCACCTGGCGCAGTTCCGCGCGGGCGGTCACCGAGTCCT
>JBBRUE010000919.1:0-3036 GCA_038248085.1 Myxococcales bacterium
CTTCGACGTGCTCCGCCGGGCGATGCCCTACGAGTCATTGACCCGCGAGGAGTACGAGAAGGTGCTCCACCTCGTCAGCGAGGGCGTGGCGACCAACCGCGGCCGCTCGCGCGTGCACCTGCACCGCGACCGGGTCAACGGCATCCTCCGGCCGAGGGCGGGCGCGCGGCTGATGGCCTTGCAGAACGGCGGGGCGATCCCCGATCTCTTCAGCTACTCGGTGGTGGTCGAGCCCGAAGAGAAGAAGGTCGGCACGCTCGACGAGGACTTCGCGGTCGAGGCCACCGCCGGCGACGTCTTCGTGCTCGGCAGCACCTCGTGGCGCATTCGCCGCGTCTTCGGTGGCGAGGTGCGCGTCGAGAACGCCCACGGCGCAGCCCCCAGCATCCCGTTCTGGAACGGGGAGGCCCCGGCGCGCACCGACGAGCTCTCGCTCGAGGTCTCCCGGCTCCGCGAGGAGGTGGTGACCCGCGAGGACGCCCACGCCTGGCTGGAGCACGAGCTCAAGCTCCCCGCGCACGCGGCCGATCTGTTGGTGCGGTACCTGCGGGCCGGCCAGGCCGCGCTCACCGCGGTGCCCACCCAGACCACCGTCATCGCCGAGCGCTTCTTCGACGAGGCGGGCGGCATGCAGTTGCTCATTCACGCCCCGTTCGGCGCGCGCATCAACCGCGCGTGGGGCCAGGCGCTGCGCAAGTCGTTCTGCCGCACCTTCGACTTCGAGCTGCAGGCCGCGGCGAGCGACGACGGCATCCTGCTCTCGCTCAGCGAGCAGCACTCGTTTCCGTTGATCGACATCTTCGACTTCGTCTCGCCGAAGACCGCCGAGAAGGTGCTCACCCAGGCGGTGCTCCAGGCGCCGATGTTCGGTACGCGCTTCCGCTGGGCCGCGGGCCGGGCGCTGGCGCTCTCGCGGCTGCAGAACGGCAAGAAGGTGCCGCCGCCCATTCAGCGCGCGCGCTCCGAAGACCTCATCGCCGCGGTGTTTCCCGAGCAGGTCGGGTGCCAGGACAACCACGGCGGCCTGGAGCTCGAGCCGCCGGATCACCCGCTGGTCAGCGAGACGATGAAGGACTGTCTGCGTGACCTGATGGACATCGACGGGCTGGTCGAGGTGCTCCAGAAGCTCAAGTCGGGCGAGATCCGCAAGGTGGCGGTCGATCTCCCCGAGCCGTCGGTGTTTGCGCACGCGCTGCTCAACTCCGCGCCCTACACCTTCCTCGACGACGCGCCGCTCGAGGAGCGCCGGGCGCGATCGGTCTCGCTGCGCCGCACCTTGCCCCCCACCGACGCGGTGGCCTTCGGGGCGCTCGACCAGGCGGCCATCGACCAGGTCATCGCCGAGGCCGCGCCCACCTTCCGCGATGCCGAGGAGCTGCACGACGTCCTCCTGCAGCTCGGCCTCTTTCCCGTCGCAGAGGCCGACCCGAAGCACCTGGCGACGCTGCAGGCGCAGTCGCGCGCCGGGCAACACCTGCACTTCGCCTACGCCGCCGAGCGCGTGCCGGTGGTGCAGGCGCTGTACCCCGACGCTGCGCTCGCGCTGGCCCCGCTCCCCGGTGACCTGCCGATCGATCGCGAGCTCGCCGCGCGGCAGGTGGTGCGCGGGTGGATGGAGGTCGTCGGACCGATCACCGTGCCCGAGCTGATGGCCCGCCTCTCCCTCGGCCGCTACGACGTCGACGCCGCGCTGGCGAAGCTCGAGTCGCTGGGCCAGGTGCTGCGGGGTCGCTTCCGGCCCGCGGCGCCCGCCGACGAGACCGAGTGGTGCGACCGGCGGCTGCTCCAGCGCATTCACCGGCTCACCGTTGGCCGGCTGCGCAAGGAGATCGAGCCGCTCTCGCAGCAGGACTTCATGCGCTTCCTCTTCCGCTGGCACCACGTCGACGCCGAGTCGCGGCTGCGCGGGCCGGGTGGGCTGGCGAAGATCACCACGCTGCTCCAGGGCTGGGAGGCGCCCGCCGCGGCCTGGGAGCGCGAGCTGTTCCCCACGCGCATGCGCCAGTACCTCGGCGAGTGGCTGGAAGACGCGTGCTTCAGCGGCGACGTCGCCTGGGGCCGGCTCACCTTGCGGGAACCGAAGCCGCCCGCCGGCCAGCGTCGCGGGGTGGAGTTCACCCCCGTCGAGACCCCGAAGCGCACCGTCCAGGGTCGCGCGGCGTCGCTCACCTTCGCGCGGCGCAGCGACCTCGAGTGGTTGCTGCAGGCCGCCCGGCCCGGCGCGGTGCTCGCCGACGGTCCACGGCCGTGGCCCGCCGATCTCTCGCACGCCGCAGCTGACGTGATGAAGGCGCTCGAGCGGCGCGGCGCTTCGTTCTTCAACGAGCTGCAGTCGGCGGCGCGGCGGCTCCCGGTCGAGGTCGAAGACGCGCTGTGGGAGTTGCTCTCGCGCGGGCTCATCACCGCCGACGCCGTGCAGAACCTCCGCGTGTTGCAGTCGCCCAAGCTCCGCAAGCGGCAGCGCGCGCTCCAGCGGGGAGGGCCGGGCCGCTGGTTCATCCTCCAGCCGCAGGACCCGATCGAGAGCAGCGTGCTCGAGGAGAAGCTCGCGTGGCAGTTCCTCCAACGCTACGGCATCGTCTTCCGCGATCTCGTGGTGCGCGAGGCGCTGGCGCCCCCGTGGCGTGACCTGCTCGCGCTCTACCGGCGGTTCGAGGCCCGCGGCGAGGTGCGCGGCGGTCGCTTCCTGCATGGCTTCGCCGGCGAGCAGTTCGCGCTGCCTGAGGCCCTCGATGTCGCGCGGGCTGTTCGCCGGGCGCCGTTGTCGGGGGAACTCATTCGCGTCGCCGCGGTCGATCCGCTCAACCTCACCGGGGTGATCACTCCGGGTGCACGCGTGTCGGCGATGCTGGGGCGATCGGTGCTGTATCTCGACGGAGTGCCCCAGGGCGAAGCGCCGATCGTCGAGGAGCCGTTGACCGACGCCTGACCCAGTGCTCCCTCGCCCCGGATTCGGGGAGAGGGCCGGGTGAGGGGCCGTGAACGCATTGAAGCGCCCGGCGCATTCCTTCCGTCAGCGCCGCGCCCCGGCGACGC
>JBBRUE010000920.1:0-3033 GCA_038248085.1 Myxococcales bacterium
GGAGGTAGTCGCGCGCGTGCCGGCCGATCACCGGGTCCCACAACTTCTCGACGTAGTGCTGCGCGGCGAAGTCGGTGGCGTCCTTGACCTGCTGCTTCTCGCGCATGCCCGGGTCGACCGCCGACTCGAGGTCGATGCCCAGCTCCTTGGCGAGGTCGCGCACCGTGTCGAGGAAGGTCTTCCCCATCAGCCGCTGCACGAAGCTGATCGCGTCGCCCCCGGCCTGGCAGCCGAAGCACTTGAAGCGCTTCTCGTCGGGCCAGACGTAGAACGACGGCGACTTCTCCCCGTGAAACGGGCACAGCCCCTTGTAGCTCCGCCCTGACTTCTTGAGCTCGACCCCGTGGCGCTGGACGAGCGCGATCATGTCGACGCGCTCGCGCACCTCCTGGATTTTCGTGTCGGGGATGAGCATCAGGTGAGAACGAGATTCAGCCCAGCTTGCCCAGTTGCAACTTCACCTCGTCACTGATCGCCCGGCCTTCGGCCTGCCCTTTGAGGCGGGGCGTGACGATCTTCATCACCGCGCCCAGGTCTTTCATCGACGTGGCGCCGGCCTCGCCGACCGCCTTGGCGATCTCCTGGGTCAGCTGCTCTGCCGAGAGCTGCGTCGGCAGGTAGACCTGCAGAATCGCGATCTCCTTCTCTTCCTTCTCGGCGAGATCGACGCGGTTGGCGGCCTTGTACTCGGCGGCCGCGTCGCGGCGCTGCTTCACCTGGGTGATGATCACCGCGACGATCGCCGGCTCGTCGAGCACCTTGTTCGCGGCTTCGACCTCTTTGTATTTCACCGCGCTCTTGACCGCGCGAATGGTCGTGAGCTTCAGCTCGTCCTTCGCACGCATCGCGTCCTTCAGATCGGCGTCGAGACGCTCTCGGATGGTAGCCATGGCGGTTCTTCCTTTCGGGACCTCAAACGAAACCGGAGGTTGGCAACGTCGCCAACCTCCGGAGACTCCTGACCGACGGTTAGGCGATCAGTAGGTACGACGGTTCTTCTTCACCGCGCGCTTCTTCGCAGCGATCGCCTTCTTCTTCTTCTTCACAGAGGGCTTCTCGTAATGCTCGCGCTTGCGGATCTCGGAGAGGATGCCGGCCTTCTCGGTGGCCTTCTTGAAACGCTTGAGGGCCCCCTCGATCGACTCGCCGTCCTTGAGTTTGATGGTGGTCATTTGTCACCTCCTTCCGAGAGTTACAGCTTTCGGCGTGGCGTCTTGCACAGGCGGCGCCGCCCGCGCAAGGAATCATCGCGAGGTGACGCGGAACACCGTGCTGCCCAGCCGAACCCGCGTGCCCTCGGGCACCCGCCGCTCGCCGCCCGTCGGTAGCGCCACGAAGGTCCCCGCGCGGGCAGACTTGTCGATCAGCTCCAGCGCCGGGCCCGCCGGTCGCAGCTCGACGTGCACCATCGCCATCGACTCGTCTTCGGGGAAGCGCACTTGCGTGCCCTCCCGGCCCACGGTCACCACCCCGCGCAGCACCCAGGTGCGCCCCGGGCGCGCGCCGACCAGCACGTGCTCCAGCCGCCACGAGGCCGCCGGTCGCGGAGCCCCGTACGGCCAGGGCTGCTCAGACGGCGCGCTGTCGAGCGGCCCGAGGTACCGGAAGCGCTGCAGCCCCGCCGAGAACGACTCGCCGGGGTTGATGCGCTGCGGGCCTTCGATGCTCAGCCAGGTGCCCGACGCGCTCCCGCCATCGGAGATCCACAGCTCGCCGTTGCGTTGGAAGAACGAGGCGTGCGCGTGCGACATGAAGAGGTCGGCCTCCACGTCGAGCACCCCCAGTCCCTTGCCGACCAGCATCGGCCGCTTGGTGACCGGGAGGCTCGTGCCGGTGTGCGGGCCGGTGAGGACCTCGAGCGACCAGCTCTTGCCCAACAACGGCATGCTCCCACTCGGGCGCGGAGCGTCGCCCAGCGCAGGGGCCGGCGCGGCGGACGCGGTGGGCACCAGCGCGAGGTGGCGATCGGTGCGCTCTTCCCGCTTCTCGGTCGGCTCGGCGACGGCGCTGGGGGTCGAGGTGAACGGGAGCTCGCGCGCGGGCAGGGTGGTGTCCGGCGGGCGCGCCTGCACCGCGGGCATCTCGTCGGAGCCCGTGCCCGGCAGCGTGTTGCGCCGCAGCAGCCCCGGAGGCACCTCGCGCTGCAGCGCGGGCAAGGGCTCGAGCGGCGTCGCCTCGGTCACCCGCACCGGGTTCCGCGGCACGACCGGCTCCGTCTGGTGCGGAATCGGAGGCAGCGGCGCCTCCTGGCCGGGGCTGGTCTGCGCCCCGGTCGACTTCATCGCCTGCCGCGCGCGCTCGTGGCCGGGATCGATGCGGAGCACCTGCGCGAGCAGCTCCTCGGCGCCCGCCCGGTCACCTTGCACCATCAGCCAGATGGCCGCTTCGACCATCTGGTCGATGGAGCGTGTCCCCGTCACAGCTCGCGCCCATAGCACGAGCCCACCTCAGTGCGTGTCGAACGCTTCGCCCCAGCGACGGAGCTGCTCGCCTGGGGTCAGTGGCAGGCGCGGCGGCGCGGGGCCCGGTGGGGGCTGCGTGCGGCTGCGGGTGCGCATGAAGGGCGGGTGATCGTACCCGTTGCCGTCCGCGTCGATGAGGATCGGGTTGGTGAAGGCGAACGGCGCGTTCGTCGTGCCGGTGCCCGGGTAGGGGTAGAGCACCGGCGCCAACGAGCGCGAGCCGTAGACCATCGCCACCAGCCAGTTGTCCGTCGTCGGGGCCGGGAGACGGAAGTGCACCTGCTTGCGGTACCGGTAGAAGCGCAGCGCGCCCTCGCTGACCGCCAGCTCGCGATCACCGGCCGTCAGCGACACCGCCTGCGTGGCGCTGATGCCGCTGGCCGGCCAGTTCGAGTTGGTGAGGCCGTTGCACGACACCCGCGTGGTGCGGGCGCGCGGGCTCATCGGGTCGAGGGGGCAGGCGCCGTCGTCTCCCGGGGTGTGCAGGTACAGCTCGACCTTCGTGACGTCGAGGTACTCGGGCACCTGCACCTCGACGGTGACCCCGAGCGCGCGCGCGTCAGGCCCCACC
>JBBRUE010000921.1:0-3031 GCA_038248085.1 Myxococcales bacterium
CCCTACGCGGCCTACGACGAGATGGAGTTCGACGTGCCGCGCGGGGGGCTGGCGTTGTGGGCGCGCGTGCACGGGGTCGACGTCGAGGCGTGGGCGAAGGCGACGCTCGCGCGCGGGGCGCGGTTCTTCACCGGGCGGCAGTACATGCCCTCGGGCCGCGCGGTGCCGTACCTGCGGCTGGGCTTCGCGCACCTCGACGAGCAGGAGCTGAAGGAGGCCGTGCGGCGGATGGTGAAATCGGTCCCTGCTCCCTCGCGCGGGAGCCGGTCACGGTGAGGGCGCGTGAAAGAGGTAGGGTGTCGCCGATGGACATCGTCAACGCCTTCGCCACCCAGCTGAAGCTCCCGGAGAACGCGGCGCGCGGGCTGGCGGGCCAGGTGCTCGGGCTCCTCGAAGACGCGGTGCGCGAGCAGGTGAGCTTCGGCATGGCCGCCCGGCTGCGGAACGCGGTGCCCGAGATGGCGAGCTGGCAGATCGCCGCCCCCACGCTGCGGCCGGGCACGCTGTCGATTCACGACGTGCCGTCGCCGAAGCTCGACAGCCACGCCGAGTTCCAGGGGTTGCTGGAGCGGTTCCGCGTCGAAGCGCACGACGCGTCGCTGGTGAGCGCGCTGACGCTGCAGTTCCTGGTCTCCCGCCTCGAGCCGTCGGTGCTCTCGGCCATCGCGCGGGCGATGCCCGGCATCAGCGTCACTCCTTGAGGTTGCCCCGTTCCAAAGACATCGCGGGACAGGCGAGCGCGTCCATGCGCGCAGCGGTCTCGTTGAAGCGGGCCCAGTCGACGACGAAGTCGCCTGCGTAGGGGTCATCGAGGTCGAGGATGAGTGAGCTCGCGGCGACGATGACCCACGTCATGCCGGCGGTCAGCGCGGCGTGCACCAACGGGCGGTCGACCCACAGCACCCACACCGCGACGATGCACACCGTGCCGCCGAGGTAGACGAACCACTTCAGCCCGTCGGGGAGGTGCAGCCGCGAGACGGTGAGGCGGTGTTCCCGGGCCTCGTTCAGCTCGTGGAAGAGCTCGAGCGTGGGACCGAAGAGGCGCTCCTCGGACGGGGACGCCGGGGGGTGCTCGAGGAAGTCGACCATCGAGGTGATGAGCAACTGCTTGTCGTCGACCTCGAACTGCCCCGGCTTCGCGCCGTTGAGTGCGGGGACCAGCTTCGAATACGAGCGCAGCCGCTTTCGCACCTCGTCCCGCTTCTCCCACGCGGTGAACCACGCGAGCGAGAGGTAGAGCTCGCCCAGGGTCACGGCCTCGTGCTCCACGGCGATCTGCGTGTCGTTGTGCTGCTGCCACACCACGAAGATGGTGAAGGCGACGATGACGCCGTACATGCCGCCGAAGGTCTGGAGGAAGCTGCCGGTGGCGTCGTTGGTGCTGCGCAGCAGCTCACCGGGGCCAAAGCCGCGGAAGAGCGCCAGGCCGGTCAGCGTCAGGCCCACCCACCACAGGTGCTTGATCAGACGGCGGCCGTGTCGACGCCATGATGCGAGGGGAGGCACGGCGCGACTGTACTGCGCAGTGGCGACTTGCGGTGCGGCTCCGCTCGCGGCACGGTGACGCGGACTCGTTGAACCTGGGGGAGTGGCCTTGATGCGTCGAGCTCTGGTGTTGTGCGTGGTGTCGTTGGTCGGATGTTCCGAGCTGCCGCCTGATGGCACGGGTGGTGGTGGCGGGAGCAGCACGACGGGCGGCGGTGCCGGTGGTGGGTCGGGCGGCGGCGGAGGCGGCGAGGCGGGGGGCCTGTGCAAGTTCGGCCTCGCGGACGTGAGCGCCGATGCCACCTGGAGCGGAGACCTGACCGTCGACTGCCACGTCATCGTGCGCTCCGGGGTGACGCTCACCATCGCCGCGGGCACCAACCTGCGCCTGGGCGCCGGCGGCTTCGACGTCGACGGGAGCCTGGTGGTGGCGGGCACGACGGCCCAGCCGGTGACCCTCTCGCGGGCCGGGGCGATGCCGTGGGGTCCGATTCTGCTGCGCAGCAGCTCGGGCGCGCGGACCTTCTCGCTCAAGAACGTCACCCTCTCGGGCGCGGGCGATGCGACGGCCATCGAGACCTCGGTCACCATGGGCGGTGCGCTGGTGCACCAGGTGCACGACACCCCGCTGCTCGTCGAGAACGTCACCGTCGATGGCGCCTCAGGCGTCGGCGTGGTGATGCAAGACGGCGCTTTCGCCGCGGGCTCCACGGGGCTCACCATCAAGAACTCGGGCAGCTACGCGATGTTCGTGAGCACCGAGTTCCTCGGCACCGTGCCCGCCGGCAGCTACGCGATGAACGGGAAGCCGGCCGTCCTCACCGGCACCGCGTGGCGAACGCCATTTTCACAGGCGACCCGCATCGTCACCGACAGCACCATTCGCAAGCTCGACGTGCCGTACGTGGTGGGCACGGGCGCCTTCAAGTCGGACATCGTCCTCTCGACGGTGCAGGGTGGGCAGCCGACGTTTGGCAGCATTCCCGTGGTGACCATCGAGCCGGGCGTCGAGTTCCGCTTCTCGAAGGTGAAGTCGGCCAACGCGTACCAGTCGCTCTTCAACGTCGACAGCGCCCCGGACAACGGCACCTGGAAGCCGCTGGGCGTGGTCCGGGCGATCGGTACCGCCGCGCAGCCCATCGTCTTCACCTCGAACGAAGCGACGCCCGCGGCGGGTGACTGGGCGACGATCGCCCTCGAGGAGCTCGACGCCCGCACCCAGTTCGACCACGTGGAGCTCGCCTTCGCCGGCGCCGACGCGCGCGCGCTGGGGGCCTGCAAGTCGGGCTCGCCCACGGGCGCGGGCCTCTCGGAGTTCGACGGGGACGCCGCGTTTCAGCAGTTCATGAACGTCGGGGCTCCGGGCCACGTGTCGCTTACCAACAGCGTGCTGCGCGACAGCCTCGGCGGCGGGGTGTACCGGGCCTTCGCGGGTGTGGCCCTCGACTACACGGCCAGCAACACGTTCACGCGCATCACGTGGTGCCGGCAGACGCCGGTGCAGGTGAACGGCGTGTGTACCCCGATGACCTGCACCTGACCG
>JBBRUE010000922.1:0-3026 GCA_038248085.1 Myxococcales bacterium
ATTTACGCCCCCGCCGCGCTCGATGAAGCCCATGCCGCCGCCGAACTTCACGGCGTCGAGCGAGAGGTTGGTCCCCACCGCGTTGGTCGAGTCGTTCTGCACCACGACCTGCGCGGTGCCGCCCTGCCGGAAGTAGAAGCGACCGAGCTGCACCCAGGTGCCGCCGTGGCGCTGCTGGTTGACGCGGAAGTGGGTCTCGCCTCCCGCGTGGCGCACCACGTAGTGCGCGTCGTTCACCCGCGCGGAGAACGCGGTGTAGGAAACCGACACCTCGTAGTACCCGCTCGCGGGAATGGTCGCGGTGTACGTCGCGCTCGCGGTGACCGTGGCCGCCGAGGCGAGGAGCCGGTTGCTGCCCAGCGAGAACGGGAGCGTCGCCCCGCTCATCGGGAAGGTCGGCCGCCCCCAGGCCATGAGCGTCGAGGTGCTGAAGCCGCTACCGCTCTCGACGTAGCCGGTCTCGCCGTTGTCGACGAGCACGAGGTGGGTGTTGAGGTCGAGCTCCCGCACCGGCACCACGCGCGCCCCGGCGTTGAGCAGCAGGGGCATGAGGTACTGGCTGAGCGTCTCGATGCTGACGAGATCCTCGACGATGCTGTTGGTGTTGCCGCGCTGCGTGCGCCAGGCCGTGGAGGTGGTGTCCCACGTGAAGCCGTGGCCGGGGCTCAAGTAGACGACCTTGCCGGCGAGCGCCCCGACGCCCTTGACCGAGGCCGAGGGCGTGCCCCCGATGCGCGGGGTTGGCCGGTCCACCCGCACCAGCGCCGGGGTGTCGGAGGTGATCACCGGTTCCCAGGCCTTCGGCGCCAAGGGGACGAAGGGCACCGAGCCGGGGGGCTGCAGGCCGCAGTCGTCGATCTCCCACGCCTCGTGAGCAAAGGCAGGGGCCGCGAGGAAGAGTCCGAGCAGGAGCGCGCGCATCGGCCGTGGCCTCTACCCCAAAACAGAAGGGCGGAGCGACCCCTGGCCGCTCCGCCCTCCCCTTCACGCCTTCAGCTGGATCTTCTCCATCGCGCCATCACCGAGCACGAGGTGCACCTGGCCGACCTTCGCCGCGAGCTCCTTGTACGCCTCGAGTTCCTTGAGACGGATCAGGAGCGGGTTCTCGGCGAGCACCTTCGCGGTCTGCGCCAGGCTGCGCGTGGCCGCCGTCTCCTCGCGCCGCATGATCACGTTGGCCTCGGCCTCCTTCTGGGCCTGGATCACCTTGTTGAGCAGCTCCTTCATCTCGCCCGGCAGCACCACGTCCTTCACGCCGAGTTCGATGAGCTCGAGCCCGACCCCCTCGGCGCGATCGCGCACCGCCGGAGTCATCACCTTCGACAGCTCGTCCCGGTTCACCAGCAGCTCGTCGAGCGTGCGGGTGGTCACCGCCTCGCGGGCCGAGAGCTGCATCGCGAGGTACACCACGTCGTCCGGAGCGCGGGCGACCGTCGCCAGCCGCTTCGCGTCCTTCACGCGGAACGTCGCGCTGAGGTTGAGCCGCAGGGTCACGCGGTCCCGGGTCATGACCTCCTGGCCGGTCACCGCGAGCACCCGCTCCCGGAGATCGATCACCGACAGGGTGACGGTGCGCAGGGTGTTCCACGCCGCGTGACGGCCCGCGGTCAGCATGGCGTCGAGCTGGCCATCGACGTAGCGGACGGCCACGTGCCCTTCCGGCGCCGTCGCCTCGACGTAGTCCCGGCCCTTCGCGAGCGCCGCGACGTCGACCTGCAGCGGCTTCGCCTCGACCGCCGAGGTGTCGATGACCTCTACCCGCACCAGCGCGGTGATGGCCTTGCTGGCGCGATCGACCTGGCGCTCGACCGTCCACACCTGGTGGACACCCGCGCCCAGCCACAGCGCCGGCCTGCCGCGCTTCATCACCAGGCCGCGCTCATGCGGCGCGAGGCTGATCACCTGGAGATCTTCGGCCGGCACCAGCGCCAGCCGGCGCTCGTCGAGCTCGGCGAGCAGGTTCACCGTCGACACCTTCTCGACGCGCAGCTGCTTGAACGCAGCCCACACCCGGTGCACGCCCGGCGCGAGGTACTTCACGGGAAGGCCGTCTTCGACGAGGAACGCGCGCTCGTGCTGCAGGATCTCGATCTTCATGGGGTTCCTCCTTCGGGGTGCTGCGTGGGGTGGACTGCGAAAGAAAAAGCGATGAGGGCTGCCGCGCTCACGGGCAGGACCACGTTGCCTGACGGCCGAACGGCGCCGCCCTGCACCGGAAGCAACCGGGCCAACCGCTCCCGGTGCCGGCGCGTGAAGGCGATTCGTCGGGCGAGCGCCGCTCGGACTCAGACCGAGGTGGAGCGGCGATGGCGTCGAGGCGTGACCTTCACTGCGCACGGCGCCTCCCGCCGTGTTCCTGCCTGCTCACGCGACAGCCCCCGGTGGGGCGAGAAGGAATCGAACCTTCGACCGCGAGATGACGAATCTCGTGCTCTACCAAACTGAGCTATCGCTCCGGCGTTTCAAGCCGGTGTCCCCTTGCGGAGACGGGGTGTCGTTCGGCCTCGCCGTTCGAATCGCCTGCGTTGACGTGGAGCGGGGAAACGGTTTCCCGTCCCAAAACCACGAACCGGCGCAGCGTGTGACCGATGACGAGGACTCCCGACGCGGGGTCCTTTTTCTGCCTGACGTGGTAGTTCCAGAAGCACGCGATGACCGTGCCTCCGCCCTTCCAGTCGAAGCACCCGCCGACGAACTTCTTTCGCTCGGTGTTGCACGCGTGGAATGGGCTGATTCACACCGTCGTGCACCAGCGCAACATGCGCATGCACATCATCTCCGGGCTGCTGGTGGGCCTGGTGGGCAGCGGCATTCCGCTCGGGCTCGCCGAGAAGGTGATCCTCATCTTCTGCGTGCTGCTGGTGCTCTTCGCCGAGATGCTGAACTCGGCGCTCGAGCAGCTGGTCGACCTCGCGATTCAGCAGTTCGACGAGAAGGCGAAGCTCACCAAGGACATCGCGGCCGCGGGCGTGCTGGTGCTGGCGATCGGCACGGTGGTCATCTTCGCCGCGGTGCTGGTGCACAAC
>JBBRUE010000923.1:0-3017 GCA_038248085.1 Myxococcales bacterium
CCCCCCCGGGCCGGGCGCCGCCCCCGCGGGGGGCGGCGGGGCCGGGGGCCCGGGGCCCGCTCGATTCGCCGCTGCCGTCCGCTCACGGTGAACGACCGCCTCCTTCAAGGCAGGCCGCGCCCATCGAGGGCGATCCCCTCCGGCGGACCGGTCAGGCGTCGAAGCCATCACTCCGTCGCCGCCGCGCACTCGGCACCAGGTCGCCGGCCGTCTCTTCACCCCGCGCGACTTGCCACTGAGCAGTACAGCCGCACCTCACGCGAGAATGGAAGCCGCCCGTCGCAGCACGCCGGCGGCGTCTTCCCTGATGATGCGGCCGTGGCAGGGCACGAGGCGCGTCAGGTCGGGGATCGCCGCGAGCCGCTCGAAGTGCGCCTTGAGCGCGACCTTGTCCTTCATGAAGAGCACGCGGAAGAGCGAGATGATGCGGGGCCCACCCGCGAAGCCGAGCAGGCGTCGCGCAGAACGCGTCACACCACACGAGGCTTGTGCCCCCCGCGCTCTTGACGATCTGCACCGGTTCGCCCGACCGGGTCCCCTCGAGTTCCTCGAACGTGCAGCGGTCGTCCCCGGGGATGGCGGCCGTGGTGCCCGCGAGCTGGGGCCACCGCGCGCGCAGCTTCGCTTCGATGGGCGCCGGCCCGTAGATGCCAATCTTCAGCTTCTCAGCGAAGGCCGCCGCGTCGATGCCGTGCTGCTGGTGGCCGATGACCAGCGCGCGGGGTGTGCCCCAGGCGAGCACCTCGGCCAGCGCCTCCTCGGCCAGTGGAATCGCGTGGTAAAAAACGAGACCGCCGTCGGCGAGCCGCACGATCGACATGCGTCGGTTCGACTTCGCCCCCGGCACCGGGCGCTGTCGTTGCGGTCGGGCCATGACCCTCTCGTAGCGCGTCAGCGCAGCCGCGAACCTGAAGAAGCGCAAAGCGGGCGCGGTGAGAGGTTCGGAGTCGTTACACTCACCGCACGATGCAAGAGGTGACGTTCGAGCGAGCGGGAGCGCGGGAGCCAGCGCGGTTGATGCAGCAGCTCGAGCGCTGGTTCACCGCGAACGGCTACACGGTGTCTTCGCGCACGACCGGGCAGCTCCAGTTCGTCGCCGCGCAGGGACCGCATCGGCTGGTCGTGTCAGTCGACCCGGTTCGAACCGTCTTCGTCTTCGCGCCGGCGGCCCCGCGGGTCGAGCTGCCCGACGGGCGCGAGCTCGAGCGCCGAATCGACTCGGCGCTGGGGGGAACGGTCGGGCCGGCTCCGGCGCCGCGGGTCGCAGGGCAGGGGACGCGCTGTTCCATCTGCGCGACGGTCATCCCCGCTGGCGCGGCGGAGTGCCCGATGTGCGGGATGACGGTCTAATCAGGCAGTCGCGCTGAGCGTCGAGCGCCTGCCCGTCGGCCGCTTCGTCGCCCTGGAGACAACCCGCAGGCGAGGCTCCCCGCCGCGCTCTTCCGAGGGTGCGCGGGAGCTGGCGTCGGCGGAATCATTTCAGGTGTCGACGCTCGTCTGCGCCCGGCAGAACGCTTGCTCGCAGGCCACCGGCGCCGGCATTCCCCCAGCGCTGGTGCGCTCGGTACCCGCTGCGACGACTCACTTCGCTTCGCGCTGGGCGGCGAGCTCGTAGAAGAGGGTGCCCTCGTAGAACGACTGGAGCCGTTCGCGGCTCAGCGTGTCGACCTTCTTGCCGTCCTTGCCGACCACCGAGCCGTCCTTCGCGAGCGTCATCAACAGCCCGAACTCGCCGCGGGTGGCGATCTTCCCGAAGGTGGTCTTTGCGCGCTCGTTCTGCATCGCGTGGATCTCGGTCTCCGAGAGCTTGCCGTCGCGATCGCCGTCGTACTTCGCGAACATCTCGTCGAACTTCGCGTGGTCGAACTGACCCTGCGCGTCGTACACGCTGGTATCGCCCTCGTGCTTTCCTGCGGCGATGTTCTTCACCGAGACATCGAGCGAGAGCTTGCCGGTCGTCTTCGGTCCGAGCCCGGCGTTGATGAGGAGCGCCGCAGGTGCCGAGCTGAACAGCCCGAGGCCGAGGCGCTGCAGGCCGTGCATCGTCTCCGACAGCTTCAGCGTGCCATCGTGATTGGTATCGAAGAACGCCGCGTGACGCTGCAACGGCGTCAGGCCCTCCGACTTCGCCGCCTCAGCCTTCGCCTTCGCCACCCAGCCCTCGGGCGCGGTCTTCGCGGGGGCCGTCGGGGTTGCAACGGCTGCCCGCGGTCGCGAGGGCTTCGTCTCAACGGTCGCGCGGGTCGATGCGGGCGGGAGCTTGATGGGCATTCGGAAGAGTGTGCAAACGCCGCGCGCCGAAGTCACCTCTATCTGGCGGCGATCACGGCCGGGTGATCACCACGTCATCGATGATCAACCCATCGACCGGGTGCGCCAGGAAGAACGCCAGCGCATCGGCCTCGGTGGCGACGATGGGCTCGCCCTGCCCATTGAGTGACGTGTTGAGCAGCACGGGCGCCCCGACCTCGCGCTCCACCCGCGACAACAGCGCGCCCACCAGCGAGTCGGCGCGCACCGTCTGCAGCCGCGCGGTGCCATCGACGTGCGTCACCGCCTCGAGCTGGGCGCGCGCCTCGGGCCGCACCTCGGCCACCGTCGTCATGAACGGCGCGAGCCGCGGCGCGAAGGGACCGAAGTACTTCCCCGCGGCCTCCTCCAGCACCATCGGCGCGAAGGGACGGAACGGCTCCCGGCGCTTGATCACCCGGTTGATCCGCTCCTTCACCGCGAGTGGCGAGGGGAGCGAAAGCAGGCTGCGCTGCCCCAGCGCCCGCGGGCCCCACTCGAAGCGACCCTGCACGAAGGCGAGCACCTCCCCGCGCACCAGGCGCTCGGCCGTCGCCTCGACCACCGACTCGACGCGCGTCGCCTTCAGCCCGAGCGCGGTCGCCAGGCCGAACGCCACTTCGCCCGACACGCCGGTGCCCCAGGCCGCGTGCAGGAACGCGCCGCGCTGCTCGCCCCGCTCGGCCGCCGCGAGCAAAGCCGCCCCCAGCGCGCCGCCCGCATCACCG
>JBBRUE010000924.1:0-3014 GCA_038248085.1 Myxococcales bacterium
CGCGAAGTACGGCGTGCTGCCCACCACGTCCGAGAAGACCAGCGCGAGCCGCTTCTCGAAGCGACGCACGATGGCCTTGCTGAGCACGTCCTGCACGCGGATCAGCTCCGTCATCGACAACTGCTCTGCGAGCTCTTCGAGGTTCGTCACGGGGGAAATCCTGGAAGGGTTCAACGCGACGCCGAGAGCGTGCGGACCCGCTCGGCGAGGTTGGTGCTGAACAGCCGGTAGATGCGGACCGCCGCGGACGGCGTGTTGAAGACGTACTGCTTGAAGGCCTCGCGGCTGATGAACAGCGCCTTGACGTTGGTGCGGGCGGTGACGCGCGCCGAGGTCGGCCCGTCGAGCAGCAGGGAGATCTCCCCCACGTAGCCGCCGACGCCGAGGGTGTTGAGCAGCCGGGTGTCGGTGCCGTTGCCGCTGAAGACCTCGACCTGCCCGTCGATGATGACGAACAGGCCGCGCCCCGCCTGGCCCGGCTCGATGAGGTGCATGCCCGGCCCGAAGCCGTGCTGCACGCACACGCGGAACAGCGAGCGCATGTCGTCGATGGAGAGGTCGGCGAACATCGGCAGCGCCTTGAGGAAGCCGTAGCCGTCGCCCCCAGGGGTGGTGGGCAGCGGCAACGCGGCGCGGAGCACGGGAACGGGCTGCGGCACGCTCGGCGCGGCGGCGGGAATGCGCGCGCGCACCTTGGCGGCGGCTGGGGCGTTGTTCGTCGAGTCGAGCAGGCGCGCGAGGTACTCGAGCAGGGTGGCGTCGTCGCGGGCCTTCGCCGAGCTCCGCGCGCAGCCCATCAGCAGCTCGATCGCCTTCTCGGGGTAGCCGTGGTTCACCAGCAGCTCGGACAGCCGCATCGTCGGGGCCAGGGCGTCGGGGGTCGCTGCCACGCACGCGCGCAGCGTCTCGACCTCGGCGTGGAGGTTACCGAGATCGCGGTAGAGCGCCGCGGCCGGCTCGAAGCGTCCCGCGCGGGCGAGGGCCTCGGCCATCTGCTCCTTGGAGCCGGCCTGGCCGTACAGCGCCACCGCGTCTTCGGTGCGGCCCGCGCGCTCGTAGGCGGCGGCGGCCCTGGTGAGATCGCCCACCCGGCGCCACGCATCGGCGGCGCGCGCGAAGTCGTTGGCCTGCTCGAAGCAGGGCGCGGCCTCGGCGTCGAGCTTGAGGATCTCGTAGGTCAGGCCGGCCGACTGGAAGTCCCGCGCGCGGCGGAACATCTGGGCGATCGCCTTCTTGAGGTCGAACGACGCGGCGGTCACTTCTTGCAGCAGCCCGTCGCGCGCGCCCCCGCCGGTCTCTTCGTAGAGCCGCACCGCGGAGTCGATCTCTCCCTTGGCGAGCAACCCGCGGAGCTGCGCGACGGGACCACCGATGGGGACGAGCTGGCCACCCTGGCCGTCGTCGAGGAACTCGAACTCGAGAGAGTGATTCATTGATGTGCGGCGGAGGTTAGCGGCTCAGCGCGGCCGCGGCGACGACGACCTTCAGGTACCCGTGATGCGCACACGCTGATCAATCCGCCCGAAGAGGCTCTGGCCATCGAGCCCCTTCATGTCGATCTCCACCCGGTCACCATTCTTCAGGAAGGGCGTCTTCGGTGACCCGGTGTCGATGGTCTCGATCATCCGCGTCTCGGCGAGGCACGAGATGCCGCGCGCGCGGTCTTCGTTCGACACGGTGCCGCTGCCGACGATGGTGCCGGCGGTGAAGTTGCGCGTCTTCGCGAGGTGCTGCACGAGGTCGAAGAAGCTGAAGTGCATCTCCGGGCCTGCGTGGGTATCGCCCACCAGCGCGCCATTGAGCCAGGTCTGGAGGGTGAGGTGCAGGCGCCCGTCCTTCCACGCGGGCCCCAGCTCGTCGGGGGTCACCGCCACCGGGGAGAACGCGGTCGCCGGCTTGCCCTGGAAGAAGCCGAAGCCCTTGGCCAGCTCATCGGGGATGAGGTTGCGAAGCGTGACGTCGTTGACCAGCATCACCAGGCGCACGTACTTCCCGGCCTCGGCGGTGGTGGTGCCCATCGGGGTGTCGCCGAGAATGACGGCGACCTCCGACTCGAAGTCGACGCCGTACTTCTCGTCGCGGGCCACGATGTCCTGGGTGGGGCCCAGCATCTCGCTCGAGCCGCCCTGGTAGACGAGGGGGTCGGTCTTGAGCGTCGCCGGGGGCTCGGCCTTGCGCGCCTTGCGCACGAGGATGACGTGGTTCAGGTACGCCGAGCCGTCGACCCACTCGTAGGCGCGGGGCAGCGGGGCCATCAGCTTGGTGGCGTCGTAGGGCTCGCTCTTCACCCGCCCCGCCTCCAGCTCGGCGGCGAGCGCGCGCAGCTTCGGCTCCGCCACGTCCCACGCGTCGAGCGCGGCCTGGAGCGTGGGGGCGACCTGGGACGCCGGGGTCCACGCCGAGAGATCGGTCTTCACCACGAGCAGCGAGCCGTCGCGGGTGCCTGTGCGGAGCGTTGCGAGCTTCATGGGCGCCGCTTCACAACTCGGCCCGCGGCAAGTCAAGGCCGGGAAAGGACTTGCCCGGAGGCGGTGAGGGCCTACGCTCCCCCGCCTCATGCCTGACGCGTCGGTGCTTTCTCCCGTGCACCGCATCATCGAGACGTACTGGCGCGCGGTCGAGGCGCTGGGGCTCGGTGTGCCTCCGCTCTTCGTGGAACGCTGGGCCGTCTCGGTGCACCAGGCCCTCTCGTCGCGCGCGCGTGAGTTTCACACCCACCAACACGTGCTCGAGCTGGTGCGTGACGCCGACGCCATCGAGACGCTCGCGGCGCTGTACCACGACATCGTCTACGTCCAGGTCGACCTCGACGTACCCACGCACTACGCCGAGCTGCTCAGCCCGCTGCTGCGGCGCGACCCCTCGACCGAGCAGGGCTGGGTGCTGCTCCCCCACTGCGGTGAGGACCCGACGGCGCGCGACGTGCTGGCGATCTTCGGCTGCAAGTCGGGGCAGGTGCTGACGCCGTTCACCGGCCTCAACGAGCTGGCCAGCGGGCTGGTGGCCGCCAAGGA
>JBBRUE010000925.1:0-3000 GCA_038248085.1 Myxococcales bacterium
AGGTCGGCGACAACCGCCCCGAGCCGGTGGACATCCGCATCATCGCGGCCACCAACAAGAACCTCGAAGAAGAGGTGCGCAAGGGTGCCTTCCGCGAAGACCTCTACTTCCGCATCAACGTGGTGACGCTCAAGTTGCCCCCCCTGAGGGACCGCGGCGACGACATCACCGTGCTCGCGAAGTTCTTCATGAATCGCTACTCGAAGGAGTTCGACTCGAAGGCCCGCGGCTTCACGCCGGCGAGCATCGTGGCGATGAAGAAGTACAACTGGCCGGGCAACATCCGCGAGCTGGAGAACCGCATCAAGAAGGCGGTGGTGCTCGCCGACCGGCCGCTGATGGGCCCGGAAGACATGGACCTGCGGCCGGAGAACCTCCCGCCGATCCTCGCCCTGGCCCAGGCCAAGGAGGAGTTCCAGAAGCGGTACATCAACGAGGTGCTGGAGCGGAACAACGGCAACCGCACCAAGACGGCCAAGGATCTCGGGGTCGACCCGCGCACCATCTTCCGGCACCTGGAAAAACTGGAGGGTGAACGCGCCGAGGGAACCCTGCCATCTGAGACAGAGTACGAAGAGGCGTGACCTTGGCTAACCACCCGACATCACTGAGACGCTCGGGCGCCACGGCCATGGCCGGGAAGTTGCTGTGCCTGGTGGTCGTCTGCACCCCGATCCTGGGGTGCCTGATTCCACAGGACGAACAGGTGATTCCCGAGTTGCCCAAGAAGCGGAACAGCCCACTGCGGATCGTGAGCCAGTTTCCTGAAGGGCCGGCGACCACCTTCTATTCGTCGAGCACCTGCCGCGACCGGAACAAGGGCTTCAACCTGACCATCGTCGACGAGGACGTGGGCGACACCATCCGCAGCCGGTGGTTCATCGACAAGAGCATCAACACCGTGCCGTATGAGCCCAGCGCCCGCCCCCCCGGCGCGGCCCAGCGCATCGTGGAGGCGCCGATCTCGGCGTCGTTCGCCAACGAGCTGTCGAACCTCGCCTCGGGAACGACGCACCTGCTGACGGTCTACGTCACCGACAGCAGCTTCGAAGAGGTCATCAACGGGCTCATCGCGGTCTCGCGAACCCCCGAGGTGCTCCCCGACGGAGGGACGATCACCGACCGGGCCTTCCTCGACAGCTTCACCTGGGTGCTCACCATCAACGGGGAGACCTGCCAGTGAAGCACCTCGCCCTCGTCCTCACGATGCTGCTGGCCGCGTGCACCGACTTGCGCCCGGTCAAAGAGCCGATCTGCGGCAGCGACGAGGAATGTGGCGAGGGGAAGGTGTGCTTCGCCGAAGGCTGTGGCGACCCCGGCAAGGGCATCGTGGTGGAGATCGAGGGTGGGTCGTTGACCGGCCAGTTCGCGCGGGACTTCGCGATCCCCACCGGCTCGCTGGGGGCCAACCAGGGTTTCGAGCTCGGCGCGCCGCTGTCGATCAACGGGCAGTTTCAGCGGGAGCTGACGGCGACGATCAACCCACTCGATCGCACCTCGTACACCGACGCGGTGGTGGTGCGCGCCGTGGGCCAGAGCGCGTTGCTCCCGGGCATCACCCGCACCTTCGAGGCGCGCTTCGACCGCCCGGAGCGCGGCTTCTTCGAGATGAAGGTCGGCGCCGGTGACTTCAACATCACCGCCACCCCGGCCGATCGCGCGGTGCCGCCGGTGGTGACCGCGGCGCAGATCCAGCCGAACGTGACGTCAGCCTCGATCAACTTCGCCTTCCCCGCGATCGACGGCGCGCCGGCCCTGGCTGGCCAGCTGATCCGCAAGCTCGACACTGCGCTGCTGCCGCCCGAGCCGGTGTTGGTGAGCGAGGCGTTCATGAAGGTCGGCGCAGTGGTGCCGGTGGTCGAGCTGCAGCTCTTCGACCCGAAGACCAACCTGCCCCTCTCGCAGCGCTTCCCCATCGGCAGCACCGGGGAATTCGCCATTACCGTGAGCCCCGAGGCGCGCAACCAGCCCTCGCTGCTCCTCATCGCCGCCCCGCGGGAGCCCGGCGTCGCCATTCCCACCAAGCGCTTCTTGCTCGCCACCCCGCTGCCGACGGCGATCTCGCTGGAATACGGAGAGTACGGAGACGCCGCCGAGGTGAAGGGCACCATTCTCGACAGCACGGGCACGCCGGTCGCCGGCGCGCAGGTGGTGATCGAAGGCACCGTGGGCGGCGACGGGAGCTTCCGTTCGAAGATCGTCGAGACCAACGCGGTGGGTGAGTTCCGCGCCACCACGCTGGGCTCGAAGACCGACGGGAGCTTCCAGCTGACCGTCGTTCCTCCGCGCGGGAGTCGGGCCGCCTACACCCAGCGCCCGGTGACGGTGAAGGTCGCGGGCCAGGTGGCCACGTTGAGCCCCGAGCGCATCACCCTCGAAGATCGGTTGATCGCCCACGGCGTGGTGAGTCAGCCCAGCGAGAACAAGCCGGGTGTCGGGGTGACCGTGCACGCCACGCTCCAGCTCGAGACCATGGTCACGGGCGAGGCCCGCGCCCTGCCCGTCGAGCCCGCCGAGGCCGTCACCGGCGCCGACGGCACCTTCGAGCTGCCCCTCGACCCGGGCATTTGGCGCTTCGAGTACTTCCCGGCCGACCGCCTGCCGATCTCGAGTCGGCTGGTCACCGTTCAACCGGTGATCGACGCGAAGACGGGCCTCAAGCTCCCCACCATCGACTTGCGCCCGGTGCAGTTGTCGTTCGGCCGCACGGTGTCGGGAGTCGTCACCGGAACGATGGGCACGAAGGTGGGCGAGCCCGTGCCCTACTCCCAGCTGCGCTTCTTCCGGGTCACCACCGTCGAGGGCCGGCCGGCGTCGATCCTCCTCGGCTCGACGATCGCCGATGACCGCGGCCGCTACACGCTGGTGCTGCCGACGGTTTCGACGCCGGTCGATGCGGGTACGCCCGCGCCCTGAGCCTCACGCAGCACGGCTTCGCAGCACGACGGTGGGGCCTTCCCGCAACTTGATGGGGCCCCACTGAAGCGCGGGCGCTGCGCA
>JBBRUE010000926.1:0-2990 GCA_038248085.1 Myxococcales bacterium
ACGCCTTCGTTCGCGAACATCGCCGCGCGCTCTGGTACCTCACGAAATATTTCACGCCGCACCCGCCGGGCGAACCTCACTTTTTCGTGAAACCATTGGCCTTCACGCAGACCCCTCCCGGCTGGTCGTCGCTCATCGAAGGGCACGCGGACACCGTCGGGGGTGATCAGTACAATCAGGGGCTCTCCGAGCGGCGGGCCCAGGCCGTGCGCGACTGGCTGGTCCGCGATGCGCACCTCAGCCCGCTGCAGCTCGACACCGTCGGCTTCGGCAGCGCGCGCCCCATCGTTCCCGATTCGCGAAGCCCGGCGGCGCAGCAGGCGAATCGCCGCGTCGAGATCCGCGTGTTGACACCCTGACCGCCCGTCCCCTCTTGCGGCGCTCGACCGACAGCCGCGTGATCTTCCGCGCCTGGGCCGCGAGGAGAGGTCTGCGAGCGCCGCACATGGGCGGTTGATACCTGCTCCGGGTTCAGGCGCGCGAACCGCTTGCGGCTGGCTGACTTGTCATCAGCGTACGAGTCGACGGGGTCTCGAGGCCCGAGCGTCCGAGCGCTGCGCAGCGCGGTCCACCGCTGGCGATGCGCGTCAGCGGCCCGGCCGCCCCAGCCATGGTGCCCGCCGGCGGATGAGATCGATCACCCACTGCGGCGTCACCGCCGCGCCCCAGGCGAAGAGCTTCGCGATGACTCCCGGGATCACCAGCGCCTTCCGCTTGAACATCGCCTCGAGTCCCGCCCGCGCGACGAACTCCGGGTCGACCATCACCCCGAAGCGCCTCGCCGCGGCCACCGGCACCACGGTCGGATCGTACAGGCCGGTCAACGTCGCGCCCGGCGCCACCACGGTCACGTTGACGCCCCACACCTTGAGCTCGCTGCGCAACGAGGTGGCGAAGCTGAGCAGGTACCCCTTGCTCGCCCCGTAGATCGCGATGCCGGGGAAGTCGCGCCACGCCGAAATGCTCGAGACGAAGAACAGGTGCCCGCGCCGCTTCTCGCGCATCGCTGCGCCGTAGTGCCTCGCCAGCAGCGTCGGTGTCACCACGTGGAGTTGCAGCATCGCGTCCGCCTTCTTCGGGTCCGCGTCGGCGACCTCTCCGAAGAAGAAGAACCCCGCGTTGCTGATCAACACGTCCACGTGCACGCCGCGCTCCCGGGTCTGGGCGAAGAGTTCGGCCGCGGCCTCCGGGCGCGCGAGATCCATCACGATGAAGTGCGCGGCCTTCAGTTCGGTCGCCACGGCCTCGAGCTCCATGGGGCGGTTGCTGACCAGCACCAGCTGGTACCCGAGGGCGGCCAGCTCGCGCGCGAAGCACAACCCGATGCCCGAGCAGGCGCCCGTCACCAGCGCCGTCTCGAGGCCTTCGGCCCGCTTCACGGGGCGTCCTTGCCGATGAGGTAATGGCAGCCCATCGACGTCGTATAGATGCGCGCCGCGCAGCTGTTGCAGTGGTCGCAGCGCAGCTCACCCGCCGCCTCGCGCTGCAGCCGGTTGACGAAGTCCGGTTCGCGAATCAGCGCGCGGGCGAGGGCGATGGCGTCGAAGCCCTTCGCCAGCACTGCGTCGGCCGACTCGCGCGAGGCCACGCCACCCACGTACACCAGCGGCAACTTCACCTCGCCGCGCACCACGCACGCGTCCTCGAGGAAGTAGTGGTCCTCGTACTTCACCGCGGGGATCAGCTGCTTGCCGAAGAGCCCGAGGAACAGCCGCATCCACCACTGCTTCATGCGGCGCCCCAGCTCGGGGGCGATGGCGTCGCCGCGCATGAGGTACATCGGCGCCCGGCTCACGAAGCCGCCGCTGAGCACCAGCGCGTCGGCGCCTGCTTCCTCGAGCGCGCGGGCGATCTGCACGCCTTCCTCGAGCCCGTTGCCACCCGCAAAGCCGTCGCGCAGGTTGGTCTTCACCACCACCGCGAGGCCCTCGGCGTTGCGGCGCACTTCCGCCATCACCTCGCGCATGAAGCGCATGCGGTTCTCCAGCGGCCCTCCGTACGCGTCGCGCCGCTTGTTGGTGAACGGCGAGAGGAACTGGCTGATGAGGTAGCCGTGCCCGGCGTGCACCTCGACGGCGTCGAAGCCCGCGTCGCGCGCGATCTGCACCGCCGTGCCGAAGCTCTTCGTCACGCGCGCGAGATCAGCGGCGTCCATCGCGCGGGGCCACACCGGCCCATAGAGATTGAACTTCGCCGACGGCGCGATCGCCCGGCCACCCGCGGTGCCCGGCTTGGCCATGTTCCCGCAATGCCCGAGCTGAATGGACGCCTTCGCCCCGCCCGCGTGGATGGCGTCGGTCAGCCGCCGCAGCCCGGGTAGCGCTTCCTTGCGGAGCCAGAGCTGGTGTTCGAACGCGAGACCGGACTGCTCGACCGCGGCGTAGGCCACCGTCGACATGCCCACGCCGCCCTCGGCGACCGAGCGGTGGTACGCGACGAGCGCGTCCGACACCTCGTGGCCGGGCGCCATGCCCTCGAAGGCCGCCGCGCGGATGGTGCGGTTCTTCAACGTCAGCGGGCCGAGACGAACGGGTTCGAACAACAACGTCATGGCCAGCCCTCAGCGCAAAGCGGTGCGGCCGCTTCGACCGCCGGGGCTTCGTCACCGAGCGCAGCGAGCACGAGCAGCAGGGCAGACAGGTTCATTCGGCGCGGGTCGTACCACCGGCTTGCCGAACCGGGGTAGAGCGACGAGATGCACTTCGTCTGGGTTCCGTTGCTCTTCGTCACCGGCCTCACCCCGACTCCCTCGAAGCCATGACGTCGCGCGCCAGCAAGCCACGCAAGCCGACCCCGAGGTCCACGCCGAAGGCCAGGCCGGTGAAGCGCCTGGCAGGCGGTAACCCGCAGATCGCCAAGGCCGACGGCGACGCTCCGGTGCAGGCGTACCTCGCCGCGATGCCGGGCTGGAAGGGCGACACCGGGCGCTGGCTCGACGCGCTCATCGCGCGGAACGTGCCCAACGTGCGCAAGGCCGTGAAGTGGAACTC
>JBBRUE010000927.1:0-2965 GCA_038248085.1 Myxococcales bacterium
ACGCCTTCGAGCGCGAGATGACCGCCACCCGGGAGATGCTCGGTGCCGAGCGCCCGTTGACCCCCATCACCATCCAGAACGTGCAGGCCCGACTGCGGGCCCAGCGCATGTGGAACTGGGCAAATTCTTCGGGCGGCCTCTTCCTCCAGACCGGCAACATGTCGGAGAAGGCTGTGGGCTACACCACCATCGGCGGCGACCTCATGGGGGCGCTGGCCGTCATTTCGAACCTGCCCAAGACGGTCGTGATGTACCTGCTGGAGTACCTCTTCGAGAAGACAGGGTACCAGGGCATCGCCGCGGTGACCGCGCGACCGGCGGGCCCCGAGCTCGCGCACGACCAGGTGGGCGAAGACGAGCTGATGCCCTTCACCATCCTCGATGCCTGTTTCCACCTCTTCGCCGGAGAGAAGCTGGGGCCGACCGAGGTGGTGGCCGCGGTGCGCGCGCTCTTCCCCGAGCTCCCGGCGGAGGTGGCGGAGGCGCACGTGCGCAAGTTCGTCCGCCTCTTCACCCAGAGCATCTACAAGTGGGTGCAGTCGCCCATCTCCCTGCACGTCGGCAACCTCGACCTCGATCGCGAACGTGCGTTGCAGCTCCCGGTGGTGACGCAGACGGAGTGGTGAGTTGCTGACGCTGGCCCTCGTGCTCGCCGCTGCGCCGGCGCTCGACTGGAAGGCCATCGCGCCTGGCGTGGAGTACCGCGCCTTCATGCTCGAGGCGAAGCCAGCCTCGGGTGACGGCCTGGCCCACGTGGTGCGCATCGACCCCGCGGTGGCGAAGCTCGATGTCGGCCTCGCCAGTGAGCACGGAGGCATGCTCCGGACGGCCCACGAGTGGGGTGACGACCAGGGCTTCGCCGTCGTCGTCAACGCAGGCATGTACGGCACCGACTACGTGTCGAACGTCGGTTACCTTCGGCACCAGGCCCACCTCAACAACGGGAACTGGAGCGCGAAGTACCAGTCGGTGCTGGGACTGGGCGCGAAGCAGAAGGGGCTCCCGGCAGCGCAGCTGTGGGACCGCGACGTCGCCGGCGACGCGCTGGCCTCGAGGTACGAGACGGTGGTGCAGAACCTCCGGCTGGTGAAGGGCCCCGGCACGAGCGTGTGGAAACCCAACGGCGAGGCCTGGAGCGAAGCGCTCATCGCGACCGATGAAGCCGGCCGTGTGCTCTTCATCTTCGTGCGCACGCCGTTCGAGATGGCGGAGCTCAACAGCCGGCTGCTCGCCCTGCCGCTGAAGCTGGTTCGGGCGATGCACGTCGAGGGCGGGCCCGAGGCGAGCCTGTCGATTCACACCGACGCGCTCCACCTCGACCTCGCCGGCGGGCCGCGGCGGGCCCTCTTCGACGACGTGGCGATGAAGCAGTGGCGCATTCCCAACGTGGTGGGCGTCCGCACCAGGTGACGCCCTGAGGGGGCCACCGTTCACCCCACGACCTGGCGTGACGCCCCGACCTCACCGGTGCCGCCGCCTCATCGTCGTCGTCGGTGCGCGGCTTCACGCAGGCCGCCCCGGGGCAAGGCGCCGAATGGGCGCGCCCAGCGCCGGTGACGGGGCGCGAGTGGCCGCTCCGTCCGCTCCGTCCGCTCCGTCCGCTCGGCACGCGTGGGGCGCCGGTGCGCTTCACGGAACGCCTCCACCCTCGCGGCGCGCGCGTGGTCGCCCGCGAGCCGCCGACCATCGAGTCACTGCCGTGAGGGCCGGTCACGCGGCCTCCAGGCGCCGCGGCCCGATGGGTTGCGCGCCACTCAGGCCGAAGCGTGCTACTCGCCCGCGTGATGCGCGGCGCCGGCTTCAGTGCGGGTCGACTGGCGGCGGCGATGGCCGGCTGCCTGGCCGTCGCGCTCGTCGCCTTCGGTGTCGCCGCAGCGTTCGGAGAACAACCGCTGACCTTCGACCAGGTGCGCACCCCGGGGAGTGCGGAGGAGTTGATCTTCTTCTCGTTGCGGCTCCCTCGCGTGGTGCTCGCCGCGCTGGTCGGGGCCTCGCTCGCCGCCTCCGGGGCGATGTTGCAGTCGCTGCTCCGCAACCCTCTGGCAGACCCGTTCGTCCTGGGGGTGTCGGGCGGCGCCGCGCTGGGGGCGACCATCGCCCTGGCCTTTGGTTTCTCGGCGCTCGCGTGGGTACCCGGGCTCTCCGCGGTGTCGGGCTTCGCACTCTTCGGAGCGCTGGGGGCGACCGCGTTGGTGCTGGTCGTCGGCCGCCTGGCGGGGGGCAACTCGCCCAACACCACGCTGCTGGCGGGGGTGATCTTCAACGCCTTCGCGCTGGCGGCGATCACCTTCATCAAGGCGCTGGTCGCCCCCGACAAACTGGGCGAGATCCTCTTCTGGCTCGCGGGCTCGCTGGGCCACGAGTCGTGGGCGACGCTCGGGAGCACGTCGGTGGCGGTGCTGCTCTCGGTGGGGGCGCTGGTGCTGCTCTCGCCGAAGCTTAACCTGCTCACGCTCGGGGAGGAGGACGCGCAGAGCCTCGGGGTCGACGTGCGCTGGACGCGCCGCGTGCTGCTGGTGACGGCGTCGGTGGCCGTGGCAGCCGTCGTCTCGCTCTCGGGGTTGGTGGGCTTCGTCGGCCTGCTGGTGCCCCAACTCGCGCGGCTCCTCTTCGGGGCGGACCAACGGGTCGCGGTACCGGCGAGCGCGCTGCTGGGCGCCGCGTTTCTGATGCTGGCGGACCTCGCCGCGCGGCTGTTGTTCCGCGTCTTCCAGACCGAGCCGCCCGTGGGCGTCATCACCGCCCTGCTCGGGGGGCCGCTCTTTCTCGCCCTGATGGCCCGTCGCAGTTCACGTTGAGCAGAACGGGCACGACCCGAGGGGTGACTCGCCAGGTTGCTCGCCACCGGGTCCGTCCGCGGGACGGCGCGGCGTGAAGCTCGACCTCGCGCGAGAGGTCGGCCCCGTCACCGCACCAGTCGACGCCGCAGGCACCAAAATATTTCAGCTTAAGATTTGAAAGGTTA
>JBBRUE010000928.1:0-2961 GCA_038248085.1 Myxococcales bacterium
CCGGTGGAGCAGCGCCTGCACCTCGTCGAGCAGCGCGCGGGTCTCGCCCGGCGGCCACGCCTCGGCGTCGGCGCGGCGGAGGGCCCGGGCGAGGGCGGCGCGACTGGCCTCGTCGCTGCGGGCGACTTCCCGGGCGAGGTCGGTCAACGCGCGCACCCGCGACTTCCAGCGCCAGGCCTCGAGGGCCGGCACCAGCGCGCGCAGCCGCAGGCGCGTGGCGTCGAGCAGCCCAGCCGCGTCTTCCAGCCTCCGGCGCAGCTCGTCCTCACCCGTCATCGCGCCCCGAGTATGCCCCCGCCCCGCCGCGGCTCACGCCTCTTCGCGACGCGCGCGGGTGGTCGGTGGCGGTTCGTCCTCACCCGCCCCCGCTCCGCCGCGCTTGCCGCCCGCTGCGGCTTTGTCACCACCGGGTATGCGCCGAGCGACCCTGGCCGGGCGAGCGCCCAGTGGGGTGAAGCGAGTCGTTGGGGACGCCCTGCGCAGGCCCCGCAACTCTGTCGTCGGGCGCGTGTTCAGGTACGGTGTGCGCATGCGCGTCGCCGTCGTGTTGTCGATGCTCTTCGCCCTCCCCGTGCTCGCCGATGGACCCGCCGCCGATGCCGCGAAGAAGCCCCGCCTCGTGGTCAACGAGTTCGCCGCGCTCCGCGTCGCGCCCGAAGAAGCCCAGGCTCTCGGAGACGCGGTGGTGACGTACCTCTCGGGCCGCGGGCTCTTCGAGGCCATCGGTCCACGAGACGTGCAGACGCTGCTGGGCGTGGAGCGCCAGAAGCAGCTGCTGGGCACCTGCAACGACGACCCGCTGGCGTGCAGCCTCGACCTCTCGAAGCTGGTGTCGGCGCGCTTCGTGCTCTCGGGCCAGCTCGCCCGCATCGGCAGCGCGTACCAGCTCACCCTGCAGCTGGTGGACACCGAGCGCTCGCAGACCTCGGGCCGCAGCAGCAAGCTGGCGGGCAGCCTGGAAGCCATGCGCGCGCTGGTGCCCTACGCCGCGTCGGAGGCCACCGGCTCGCCGCTCCCGCCGCCGCCCTCGCGCGTGTTGCCGATCACCCTGCTCGGCGTCGGGGGGGCCACGGTGCTCGCCGGCGGGGTGGTGGGGCTGCTGGCGCTCTCGAAGGAAGGGCAGCTCAACGACGCGCTGTGCCCGGGTGGCCCGCAACCCGGCGGCCGGTGCGACGGCACCAACCTGCAAGGCCGCGACTTCTACGTGGCCCAGCAGCAGGAGCTGGTGGTGCAGAAAGTATTGAGCGTCGGGTTGATGGCCGCCGGCGCGGTGATGCTGGGTCTCGGGGTGTGGTTGCTGCCGCCCGACGACGCACGTACCCGCATCACCGCGCGCGTGGTGCCGGGCGCCAACGGCTTCGTCCTCGTGGGGGGCTTCTGATGTCGCGCCGACTGCTCTGGCTGTCTCCGATTCTCGCCGCCGCCGCGTGCACCGGGCTGTACCTCGACAAGGGCAACGCCTACCCGTGCGACTTCTCGGAAGGGCCGGGCGTGCGCGACGCGGTGTGCATCGCCGGCGACGCGTGCGGGAGCAACAACGTCTGCCAGAAGTACCTCTACGAAGGCCCGCGCTTCGAGGGGCCGGCGACGGTGCCCACGTTCGATGCCGGGGGCTTCTTCCGCATCCACCCCCAGACGCTCGATGCCCCCATCCGCGCGCTGGTGCAGACGCCATCGCCCCGCGGCGGGACGTTGATTCAGCTCGACGACGACGGAAGCACCTACCTGGCCAACAGCCGCGGGCAATTGAAGCTGTCCCGCTCCCTGCCCAGCGGTCTGCGTGACGTCAACTTCGCCACGGTGGGGACCGTGGGTGCGGCGGTCGGCATCTCTTCGAGTGGCAAGGTCGCCTACCAGGTGCAGAGCGTCGGCTCGATCTTCAGCAACGACACCGGCGCGGACGCGGTGCGCTTGCGCGTGACGGCCACGGGCTCGAACGTCTTGCCGGTCATGCAGATCGTGACGCCGGGCGGAGGCGCGGGCGAGGTGACGCTGCTGCCGCCGCCCCCGGTGTCGCCCTCGTTGACCCTCACCACGACCTACCCCGTCACCAACGCGATCGACGTCGGTCTGCTCGTGCGGCAGGGCGCGACGGCGGCGCCGACGCCGGTGGTGCTCACCCGGACTGGCGTGTGGCTGGAACAGGCGGACGGCGGGTTCGAACAACAGTCGATGCACTCGGCCGCCGAGGGCACGCTCCGGTTCAATTGGGCGAGCACGGTGATGGCGGAGCAACGGCTCCGGGTGCTCGCGACCTGGCAGGTGGGCCTGTCGAACGAGACCCCGCGCACGCACACCCTGGAGCAGCCGTGGGCCGACTGCACGCCCTGCCCGCCCAGCACCCTCATCGAGGGCGTCGCGCCGCTCCCGCCGTCGGAGGGCCTGGGGGTCGAGGTGATGTGCCGGGGCCTCAAGGGTCGAACGCTGTTGCGGGTGACGGGGAGCAGCGCCGTCGAATCGAGCGACCTCTGCGAGTCTGACGAGCTGCCGCTGCCGCTCGACGATGCGCTGCTCCACGACGTCGGCCGGCTTCCGGGGCCGATCGACGCCGGGGTGGTCGTGGTGGCGTCTTCCCAGCGGGGCATCAGCGTGGGCGGCCTGCACGGTGAAGTGTGGAGCGGCGAGACCTTCTCGGCGCTGTTGCCGCGGGGCCTCGAGCGCGTACCGCTCGACGTGATGCGCATCGACGTGAAGACCAACCGCGCGACCAGCTCGAGCATCACGTCGAGCGGTACCTCGCAGCGCTCCAACCCACCGGCCCCAACTCCGAGCCTTCGGGCTTCCGCCGCATCGACGCGCTGGCGGACTTCGGCACCTCGGGTGACATGCACGTCCTCGCCGCGGTGCACGGCGTGAACGGCTGGGCGCTGCAAAATAACGGCGTGGTGACGAACCTCGACGTCGATGAAGACACCGACGGGGGGGCCTCGGGGCTGAGCTACGGCCCGCGGCTGACCTCGC
>JBBRUE010000929.1:0-2961 GCA_038248085.1 Myxococcales bacterium
CTCAACCACCTCGGCCGCACGCAGGACGCCAACGCGCTCCAGCGGATCCTCGAGACCGCGCACTGACGGGTTCGCGCTGGGCATCGTGGTCCTTCAGAAGATCTTCACTTCGCCCGGCCCGAGGATGATCGCCGGCTGTCGGGCAGCACCGCGACGCACTTCACCGCCACCGAGACTGGAAACGAGCTTCGAGAGGCGTTGATGAAGATGGTCACCGCCACCCCGATGAGCAACGGTTGACGCGTTTGGCTGGTCGACTCAAGGGCTCCCGCGAGCCATATCCAGCTAACGGCCATGAGCGATGCAAGGAATACAAGCGTGATGACTGAATAACCACGCTCCTCAGTTGCGGTGGTGTGGCGCTGCCGAACGCCAAGGCCGCGCGCGATGAGACTACTCCCGACCATGCCAAGGGCAGCGCCAGCGTACGGGAACGTCGGAAACCAGCCGGTGAGATTGCCGAGTACTACGAGCAGTGCGCTCGCCCAGAGACCGCTTCATCTCGAATTCCAAGGTGTAGGTGGTGGGCTCCTCCTGGCTCATGTGTCGCTTTCGCGTCACCGATCAGAATGCGCTCCGTCAGCCCTGCTGCGAGCGACGGTTGGAGCTCGCACGCTGCCGTTCAGCAGAAGTCCTCCGCGCTGGGTGGTGAGGGCGTTCATGGTTGGACCCGACGCGAATGATGCGCTCGTCGCGCAGGTCGAGAACTCGTTGAGGCCGGTCTCGCCGCGCGTGCTCGCTCACCGGGCGGAAATGATCTCGCGAATCGACGAGCGCCAAAGACTGCGCGCCCTGACGGTGCCCGTGGTGACGAGCGCCGCCCGCCAGGATCGCCTCGTCACGACGCCGCTCATCTTCGGCCAGCACTTCGAGCTCCAGGGCCCGCACCTCCTGCTCCAGGCACGGCCGCGCGCGGCTGCCGAAGTGCTCAGCGCCGCAGAGAAGCCGACCACCCCGGCTTCTCTGTAGGTTCGCCGCCGCCGCGTGTTCTGCCAGAGCACACCGAACATCGGCTGATCGTCGGTCACCCTCAGGTGCGCGACTGGGTGCGAGATCCCTGGCCGCAGGTCTGGGTCCGGTTCGAAGTGCGCATGCCGCGATCACTGGGCCTCCGCGTTGCCGTTAGCTGGGCGCGCCGTACGGCACTCAGCGGCGCTCGAGCATGCCAGGCAGCCGGGCCGAGCGGGCGGCCGTGATCAACGCTTCGAGAGCGTCGACCTCGGGAACCCCTTCGCGGTCCTCGAAGTCCGCCGGACTGGCCCTCGCGAGCGCTGAGATGGTGCCCACGCACTCCATCATTGGCTTGGCGAACTCGCTGGGCAGGTCGCACCCGAGCTGAGCGGCGATGGCGCCGGTCGACCACGCTGACTCGTGGCGCACCTGCCCCGCTTCGTCGAGGGTCAGCACGCGCAGGCGTTGGTCGTCGACGACCAGCAGCCGCGACGCGTCCGCATCGAAGCGCGCGGCGCCGACACCTTCGATCTTCGCGGTGATCGCGCGCCCCTGGCAGAGCTGGCCATCGTAGAGAAAGCGGAAGGCGCCGTCGGGGCGGCGACCGAGCGCGCGCGTCGCCAGGTCATACTTGTCGTCGCCCCCGGAACGACCTGAGGCGGCGGGGTGGGGCCAGGGCTGAAGGACCCGCTCGAGGGACGCCAGCGAGAACACGCCGGTGTCGTCAGCCTGGGGCGTGAGGTGCAGCCAGGCATAGGAGCCGCACCCGCTCACGGTGAAGTCGACCGACGAGTCGAGGATCGGTCCCGGGACCTGGGCCATGCGCCGCGAGGGAACGTCGAGCACCGTAGCGCCGCAGCACGCCCCCACGAGCACGCGCACAGGCAGCTCGCCCTCGTCGATCACGAAGCGGCCCAGCGAGGTGTCGTAGATCCACAGCCGCGGGTTGGGGCCGTCCCAGAAGTACGCGCGTCCGCCGGCCATGAAGGCGAGGGTCCCATTCCCCATCGGCGTCGCGGTGAAGGCCCCCGTCTCGAGGTCGACCTGGACGATCGCGTTGGCGTACCGAAGCAACGCGCACGAGCCTTCCAGCGCGCAGTCTCGCGGCGCACGAAGCTCGTAGTCGAAGTACTGCACGTCTGGGCCTGGTGCCGCGATGACCAGCTCGGGTGGCGTGGGGGGATCCGTCGGGCCCTCGTAGACGACGTCGAAGAGCGGCCCGTTCCCGCGGAGCATGTGCAGGAGCGACGGCACGCTCCGCTGCACGCCCCAGAGCCGGTACGCCACGATGAGGGCTGGCGCATCCATCTCGATGAAGCGATCGACAGAGCGGCAGCACCTCGCGAAATCGCGCCATCCCGCATTCCAGGTCGCGAGCACAGGGTTGTCGCCGGCCAGCACTGGCGCGTCAGGCCGCGAGTCGCCGGGCGGAACGGGAATCCATCGAAAGATGAGCTCGGCTGCCTCGAAGCCCTGCTGCTTCAGCCACTCGACACGTTCGCCCTTCGCCGCCTCGAGCACGGGGATCAACGCGCTCGGGCTCACCGCCTCGAGGTCGTAGCTCGAGGGTGCGCCGTCGATGACGTGGCCTTCCTGCAGCTGCGCCTCACCGATGAGAAGCCGGGAGACGAGTTCGAGCGGCGTCTTCAGGCACTCGGCGATCCACTCGACGAGAGCCGGGTGAACGACCCCCCACGGCGTCTCGATTCGCCGGGCGGGAACGTGGTCACGAGAGAAGTCTTCATCCGTGAGCACGTTGAGTTCCGCCGCTTCCCGAACCGCCCTCAGCACCTCGAGCGGGTCCTCCGATGCAAACCCGCCTGTACCCGCCGTCATGTTCGCCAACTCACTGGTTGAGGTATTTCTCACAGAACAGATGGGGTGAAGCGGCTGGCCGCCACGGAGCGTGGTGGTGAAATGAGCCCCACCAACCCGCAACGCGGTCAACAGCCGCAATGGAGGCCAGCCATGGAGAACATAGGCATCGACGTGCACAAGAAGGAAAGCCAG
>JBBRUE010000930.1:0-2947 GCA_038248085.1 Myxococcales bacterium
AGCGGGTGCTGTGGGGCGAGAAAGATCGGTTGGTGTCGGTGATCCAGGGCGAGCAGCTCGCGACGGCGATCGGCGCGAAGCTCACGGTGCTCCCGGGCATCGGGCACTGCGTTCCAGAAGAGAGCCCCTCGGCGCTGGGGGCCTTTCTGGCCGAGTAGGGCGCGCCGAGCAGCGCGGGTGCGGGTCGTGATCTGGGAGGCCTGAGAGAGAGACGTGCCGCAGCGCACGCCCGGCGTCAGCGGGCGACGACGCCGATCACGTTGGGGATCGGCCACTGCTGCCGGTTGTCGTCGTTCTCGTTGAAGCCGGTCTCGTAGCTGCCGCAGAGATCGATCTTCCGGTCGCCAGCGCGGATCGACAGGCTCGCTTCGGGCCCGCCCTCGGCGTGCATCGCGCGGGTGATGCCGAGGGGGAGGGCGAGCAATCGTTCGTCGAACTCCTTCATGGTCAACGGGGCGCGACTGAAGACGAACACCACGCGGTTGGTGGCGTCGACCGCGACGGCCGCCTCCGACCACTTGCGGGGGCTCGCCTTCCACACGTTCTTCCCCGTTCCCCGGATGAGCCGGAGGTTCTGGATCACCGTCTCGAACTTCGCGACCCGGTCCTTCGCGCCGGCCTCGTCGAGGTCGACCATCGCCGCCTTGCCGCTGCCGAAGACGAACACCGACTGGTACTTGTTCCACCCGGCCTGGTTCACGTGGGCGCCGCTGTGGAGGTGGCCGACGTTGGCGAGGTGGTTGCCGATGTCGAACATGCCGGCGTTGATGGCCACGGTGAGGCCGAGCCCGTCGGCCCACTCGGCGGCGGTGCGAGGGGGGACCTTCTCCTCGGAAGCGAGGGCGACCCGCAGCGTGGCCGTCGCCGGGTCGATGCGCACCACGTGGATGGCGCCCGTACCATCGGCCCAGGTGGTGGCGGCGTACTCGACCCCGGGGGCGAGGGTCTCGAAGGGAACGGCGGCGGCCAGTATCAGCGCGAGGAACATGCCTCTTCGTACGCCCGCCGGAGGCCGCGGGTTCCGAATGCGACGGGGCAGAAGTTCGGGTGTACAAATCCGCTCATGCCCCAGCGCCTTGGAGTCAACGTCGATCACGTCGCCACCCTGCGGCAAGCGCGTCGCACCACGTACCCCGATCCCGTCACTGCCGCGGCCATCGCCGAGCTCGCGGGCGCGGCGCAGATCACCATTCACCTGCGGGACGATCGCCGGCACATCCAGGAGCGCGATCTCAAGGTGCTGCGGCAGACGGTGCAGACGCTGCTGAACCTCGAGATGGCCGCCACCCAGGAGATGGTGAAGATGGCTTACGAGCACAAGCCCGACATGGTGACGCTGGTGCCCGAGCGCCGCGAAGAGGTGACGACCGAGGGCGGCCTCGACGTCAACGCGCAGAAGGACACGATCGCCAAGATCGTGAAGAACCTGAAGGACGGCGACATCCTCGTCTCGCTCTTCATCGATCCCGACATCGACCAGGTGAAGGCGTCGCACAAGGTGAGCGCCGACCGCATCGAGCTGCACACCGGCCGATATTGCGAGGCGCGCACCGACAAGGATCGCCAGCGCGAGTTCAGCCGCATCGTCGACGCCGCGAAGACCGCCGGGAAGCTGGGCCTCGGCTGCGCCGCGGGGCACGGGCTCCACTATGAGAACGTGCGGGCCATCGCGAAGTTGCCGGAGATCGACGAGCTGAACATCGGCCACGCGATCGTCGCGCGCGCAGTGATGGTGGGCTTCGACCGCGCGGTCCGCGAGATGGTGGAGATCCTGAGGAACCCGTGAAACGCGCGCTGACCGCGGTGGAGATGCGCGCCGTCGACGCCGCCTCGGCGGACCACGGCATGCCCGGCTCGGTGTTGATGGAGAACGCCGGCGAGGCGCTGGCCCAGTCGGCGCTGCGGGAAGCAGGGGAGGGGGGCCGCTTCTTCATCCTCTGCGGCCTGGGGAACAACGGCGGAGATGGGCTGGTCGCCGCGCGTAAGCTGACGGGCCTCGGTCGCGCGGTCTTCTGCGAGCTCACCGGTGACGGCAGCGCGCTCAAGGGCGACGCCTTGCGGAACTTCGAGGCGCTCAAGGCGAGTGGTCTCGAGCCCGCACCGATCCACCCTGAGCTCGCCGCGGGCCCGGGCGACGTGGTGATCGACGCGCTCCTCGGTACGGGCCTCAGTCGCGCACCGGAAGGGCCCATCGCCGACGCCATCGGTCGGATCTCGGCCTGGCGGGCGGCGGGCGCCTGTGTGGTCTCGGCCGATCTGCCCTCGGGGCTCGACAGTGACTCCGGCGTGCCGCTCTCGCCCTGTGTCACCGCCGACGTCACCCTCAGCTTCGGCTACGCCAAGCGGGGCCAGGTGACCGAACCCGGCGCGAGCCGCTGCGGGCGCCTGGAGATCATCGACATCGGCATTCCCCGCGCGGCCGAGCAGGTGTTGTCCGAGCGTCCGCTCTTCGTAGTCGAGGAATCCGACGTGCGCGGGCGGGTCACGAAGCGGGGTGCCGACTCGCACAAAGGGACCTACGGTCACGTGCTGATCGTCGGCGGCAGCTGGGGGAAGACCGGTGCCGCGGCGCTCGCCGCGATGGGCGCGCTCCGAGGCGGGGCCGGCCTGGTGACGGTCGCCACGCGCCCCGAGGCGCTCGTCCCCGTGATGCAGCACGCCCCCGAAGTGATGGGCCTCGAGCTGATCAACGAGGGACCGCTGGGGCACCGCGATCTCAACGCGCTGCTCGAGGCCGCCGAGGGCAAGAGCGCGGTCGTCTTCGGCCCGGGCATCGAGCGCGGCTCCGACACCCACACGCTGCTGGCGACGCTCCTCGAGGAGCTCACCTGCCCGTGCGTGCTGGACGCCGACGGGCTCAACGCGATCGCCGGGCACCTGGAGTTGCTGCAGCGCGCGAAGGGCGAGCTGCTGCTCACCCCGCACCCGGGCGAGATGGCGCGGCTGG
>JBBRUE010000931.1:0-2934 GCA_038248085.1 Myxococcales bacterium
CTTGCCCTCGTACTCCTTGCGCACCGACATCAGGCCGGGCATTTCCTTCTCGGCGATCGCGATCTCCTTGCGGCCCCACTCGGCGAGCTTGGAGTCGGCAATCTTGTACGCGGGGAAGGTGGTCTTGCTTTCCATGGGTTCGTTCCTTCGGTGTTGGGTGGACTACGGAGACTGCGAAGACAGCGGCTTCTGGGCGACCCAGGCGTGCCAGGTGACTGACGCGTCGGGGCCGACGGGGTGAAAGGCGTTGGGAATCGAGGCGTCTCCCAGGAAGCGGAGGCCGGCCTCGCCGACGAAGCGGCGCACGTCGTCGGCTGAAAAGCCGAGCCACACGTCGCCGGCCTCGGTGCGCAGCGCGTCGTGCTCGTGGGGCAGGTAGTCCATCACCACGAGGTGGCCGCCCCGCTTGAGCAGCCGCGAGAAGCTCTGCACCGCGGAACCCGGCCGCGACGCGTGGTGCAGAATGCGGCCCGCGAAGACGAGGTCCGCTCCGCCCGCCGCGTCGACCCGCTGCACGAGGGCCGCGTCGTCGTAGCTGCCGGGGAAGAGGCTCACGTGGTGAAAGCCGCGCGCGGCGACCCGCTCGGCGACCCGGGCGAGCTGCGCCTGGCTGCGATCGACCGCGATGACGCGCGCGAAGAGCGGCGCGAGCACGTCGAGCGAGAGCCCTTCACCCGTACCGACGTCCACCGCCAGCTGCCGGCCGGGCATCAGCAGCGAGAGCGCCGAGAGGTGCGCCAGGTGCTCGGGCGAGGCCGGCACCGACGAGGTCGACGTCGTCGACGCGGCCTGCTCGAAGTGCGACCGGCCGTGCTCTTCGCGGGCGGCGACGACGCTGGGCACGCGGGCGAGGCTCCCGTCGGCCAGGCAGAGCCGACGGCCTTCGGTCAGCGCCTCGCGCAACACCGGGTCAGCCGAGATGGTCGCCAGATCCGTGCGCAGGAACAGCCGCGTTCCATCTTTCCGCGCGTCGAGCAGCCCCGCCTCGCGCAGCGGCGCCACCTTGCGGCTCATCTGCGGCTGGCTGTCGTCGAGCAGGGCGGCGAGCTCCGACACCGAGAGCTCTTCTTCTTCACACAGCGCCAGCAGCTGCAGCCGGCCGGGCTCAGCCAGCAGGCGGAAGAGCTCGACGCGCGGCAGGCGCGGAGGACTCGTCAGCGGTGTGAGGGGACTGAGCACAGCGTTTGGAATAATGCATTCATGCGCATTGATGCAAGTCTACTTGGGCTTATGAATTAATTCAGCTACTTATGGGGCGCACTGCCTGGCCACGAAGAGGTTCGAGCCCTGCGACCACCCGACGACGGCGAAGGCGGTTGGTGAGGGCGCCAGGCGAACCGAGTCGACGCCCCTGGCGATCGCCACTCGTTGCGTTCCGTTCCGATTCACCAGCCACAGCGCCTCGCCCGACTCGACGCCGGTCACCAGCAGGGTGCCGAGGTGCACCGTCGCCTGCAGCCCTCCGAGCGACGGCACGAAGCGGGTGCTCACCGCTCGAGGCACCGACGAACCGCGCACGTCGGGAACGAAGACCGGCCCCCCGGTTGCGGGTTGAAGGGTCGGCAGCCCGGCGATCGATCCATCGCCCAGCTCGACTAACGCGCTGAACGCACCGAGGGCTCCGCCACGAAGCAGCGCCCCGTCATTCGCCCGCGTCAGGCCTCCAGCCCACGCGAGGACCGAGCCCTGGTCGGAGAAGAGCAGGGTCCCCCCGTCGTCGAGCCCCACCGCGCGGGGCACGCCCCCGAAGGGCGTCAGCTCGATCGTCCCATCGCCCCGAATGGCCGCGATCGCGTCTCCCGACAGCGCGAACTGCGTCACGTCATTCCAGCGGTCGTGCGCCACGCCTCCGTCGGCGGCGAGCGAGAGCGCCTCGACGCCCCCATCGGCGGGCCAGGCGAGGCGAATCGTGTCTCCACTCGCCGCCGCCTGCACAGAGTCCGCACCGGGGAGCTTCGTCTTCGCTTCGAGGGCCAGCGCTTCGTCGAGCCACTGCACCTCGAGCCCACCGGTGACGGTGGCCACCAGCGAATACCCGCCGGCCGTGCCCAGGAGCCACCACCGCCCGGTGAGCCCGGTGGTGAGCGTGACGGGCGCGGCGCGATCGACCAGCCCATCGCAGTCGTTGTCGAGTCCGTCGCACGCGCGCTCGACGGGTTGCCACGCGGGGCCATAGTCCGCTTCACCGCAGGCGACGTAGTGCGCGCGCACGCAGCGCTGGCGGGTGCTGGCGCAGACGCCGACGGCCAATGCGCAGCCGGGCGCGTCGGTCGGGTCTTCGTCGACTTGCCCGTCGCAGTCGTCATCGACGCCGTTGCACCGCTCTTCCGCGGGGAGCGTCTCGCCCTCGCACGGCCCCCACACGTGCCCCGGCGTGCAGCGCTGGACGCCCGGCACTGCGCAGCGTCCCGGCCCGGCGCCGCACGCGCGTTCGTCCCCCACGCTGCACGCGCAGACGCCCACGGCGCCCGGCGGCCGGCAGATGCCCTCCGCGCAGCGGGTGTCGAGGGGACAGCTCCCGTCCCCCCCGCAGCGGATCTGACAGTCGAGCACCGCGGGCGCGTAGACCCGGCACGCGGAACAGCTCAGCAGGAGCGCGAGGAGCGCGGGCCTCACCACCGGGCGCTCCACTGCGCGAACACGCCCCCGTGCATCGGCACCACGGTCAGCGACGGGGCCTCGGGCGAGGTCCTGAAGAGCTGCAGCCCGGTGACGAGGAGCCCCGAGGCGGCGATGGCGGCGCCGGCGCCCGTGAGGACCCAGCTCCACGTCTGCGCGCTGATCCCCGACGCCTCGAGCGCCTTCGCCTGATCGTCCCACCCTCCGCCGCGGGCATAGAGCGCGCTCACCTGGCGCCCCGCGTCTTCCGCGGGGAAGCGAAGCAACAGGCCGGCCGACAGCACCACCGCGCCTCCCGCGAGGGTGACGACGCCC
>JBBRUE010000932.1:0-2932 GCA_038248085.1 Myxococcales bacterium
CTCGACCGGAAGCTCTCGTCGCTCGACTTTCTCCCCACCTTCGATCTCGACGAGGCGCTGGCCCCGGCCCGCGAGGTCACCGGGCGCGACGACCGGCTCGCCCACCTCGAGGAGGAGTCATGACCCCCAGGACCTTCACCCTCGACGGGCAGGAGGTGCCCTTCACCGAGGGGCAGACCGTGCTCCAGGCCGCGCTGGCCGACGGGGTCTACGTGCCGCACCTCTGCGCGCACCCGGAGTTCAAGCCGCACGGGAGCTGCCGGGTGTGCACGGTGAAGGCGAACGGCCGCATGAGCGCGTCGTGCACCCTCCCCGCGCAGGAAGGCCTCACCGTCGAGAGCGAGACGGAGGAGGTGCGCGAGCTGCGCCGCGAGCTGGTGCAGCTGCTCTTCGTCGAGGGCAACCACTTCTGCCCGTCGTGCGAGAAGAGCGGCGACTGCAAGCTGCAGGCGGTCGGCTACCAGCTCGAGGTGAAGACGCTGCACTTCACCCAGCTCTTCCCCGATCGCCCGGTCGACGCGTCGCACCCCGACCTGCTGCTCGACTTCAACCGCTGCATCCTCTGCGAGCTGTGCGTGCGCGCGTCGAGCGAGATCGACGGGCGCCACGTCTTCGCGCTCTCGGGGCGCGGCATCGATAAGCATCTCATCGTCAACGCGGAGTCGGGGAAGCTCGTCGACACCTCGATCGCCGCCACCGACACCGCCGTCGCGGTGTGTCCGGTGGGCGTCATCTTGAAGAAGGGCCGCGGCTTCACTGTGCCCATCGGCCAGCGCACCTACGACCGGGCGCCGATCGACGCGCTGCCCGAGCGAAAGAAGGAGTCATGAGCACGCCCACGAAGAAGTTGAAGGTGGCCACCGCTTCGCTGGCGGGGTGCTTCGGGTGCCACATGTCGCTGCTCGACATCGACGAGCGGCTCTTCACGCTGCTCGAGCTGGTGGAGTTCGACCGCTCGCCGCTCACCGACATCAAGCACTGCAACCCGTGCGACCTGGGGTTGATCGAGGGCGGGCTGTGCAACGCCGAGAACGTCCACGTGCTCCGCGAGTTCCGCAAGCAGTGCAAGGTGCTGGTGGCGGTGGGGGCCTGCGCGATCAACGGCGGGCTGCCGGCGCAGCGCAACCACCTCGACGTGCGCGAGTGCTTGAGCTCGGTCTACTCGACGGTGCCCAACGACCCCGAGCTGCCGCTGCCGCTCGACCAGGTGCACCCGCTCAACAGCGTGGTGCGCATCGACTACTCGCTGCCAGGGTGCCCGCCGTCGGCGGACGCGATCTGGCAGCTCCTCACCGACCTCCTCGCCGGCCGCACGCCCCACCTCGGGCACGGCCTCATCCACTACGACTGACATGAGCTCCTCTCTCGAGACGTCGAAGACCGACAAGCCGACCCGGCGCATCAGCATCGACCAGGTGTCGCGGGTGGAAGGGCACGGCAAGGTGACGCTGCTGCTCGACGCGGAAGGGCACGTGCACCAGGCGCGGCTGCACATCGTGGAGTTCCGCGGCTTCGAGCGCTTCATCCAGGGGCGGCCGTACTGGGAAGTGCCGGTGATGGTGCAGCGGCTGTGCGGCATCTGCCCAGTCAGCCATCACCTCGCGGCGTCCAAGGCGCTCGACGTGGTGGTGGGCGCGAACCGGCTGACGCCGACCTCCGAGAAGGTGCGCCGGCTGATGCACTACGGGCAGATGCTGCAGTCGCACGCGCTGCACTTCTTCCACCTCTCGTCGCCGGACCTGCTGTTCGGCTTCGACAGCGAGGTCTCGCGCCGCAACATCGTGGGCGTCGCGGCGAGCCACCCGGAGCTGGCGAAGCAGGGGGTGATGCTGCGGAAGTTCGGGCAGGAGGTCATCCGCATCACCGCGGGGAAGCGGGTGCACGGCACCGGCTCCATCCCCGGCGGGGTGAACAAGGCGGTGACGCGCGCCGAGCGGGACGAGCTGCTGGCCGCGTTGCCGCAGGTGCTCGCGTGGGCGCGCTCGGGCGTGGAGTTGATCAAGACGCTCCACCTGCAGAACCGCGCGCTCTACGAGTCGTTCGGGTTGTTCCGCTCGGGGATGATGTCGATCGTCGGCCCCGGCGGCCGGCTCGAATTCTACGACGGCCCGCTGCGCGCCCGGGACGCCGACGGGAAGGTGCTGCTCGATGGCGTGGAGGCGAAGGACTACCGGGCGCACATCGACGAAGAGGTGAAGAGCTGGTCGTACATGAAGTTCCCGTACCTCAAGGCGCTGGGGCCGGAGCTCGGTTGGTACAAGGTCGGGCCGCTCGCGCGGGTGCAGAACTGCGACTTCATTCACACGCCGCTGGCCGAGGCCCAGCGGGTGGCGTTCCGCGAGGCCCACGGGGGTGCGCTGGTGCACGCGCCGCTCGCGTACCACTGGGCGCGGATGATCGAGCTGCTGCACGCGGCGGAGGTGGTGGGCGAGCTGCTCCGCGACGACGACCTGAGCGGCGACGAGCTCGTCAGCCATGGGGAACGCGTGGGTGAGGGCGTGGGCATCATCGAGGCGCCGCGCGGCACGCTCATTCATCACTACAAGGTCGGCGCGAACGACCTGGTGACGATGTGCAACCTCATCGTGTCCACCACCCACAACAACCAGGCGATGAACGAGGCGGTGCGCTCAGTGGCGCGGGAATACCTCGACGGGCACGAGCCGACCGAGGGGCTGCTCAACCACCTCGAGGTCGCCATTCGCGCGTTCGACCCGTGCCTGTCGTGCGCCACGCACGCGGTCGGAAAGATGCCGCTGCACATCGAACTGGTTGATGCCAACCACCAGGTTGTCGATGAGCTGTTCCGCGAATAGACGCATCCTCATCATCGGCTACGGAAACCCGCTGCGCGGCGTGCCAGACGGTGACCGATCATCAGCTCCTCCCCGAGCATGCCGAACCCATCAGCCGTGCGGACCTGGTGATCTTC
>JBBRUE010000933.1:0-2930 GCA_038248085.1 Myxococcales bacterium
CACCACGGTCTGGCGTTGGTTGAGCCAGTGCCGCGAGGCGCTGCTCGCGCAGACCCGGCGCAACCTCGTGGCGCGGGTGAAGGTGAGCGAGGGCGAGGTCTCGAGCCTGATGAACGCCGCGCACAGCCAGCTCGACGTGAGCCTCAGCCGCATGCTGCGAAAGCCGTTCGAGTAGGCTTGGCGTATGGTGCCGAAGGGGTCCACCCCACCCAAGACGATCGCCGCCTGGCTGGAGTTGGCCGAGGGCCATCGGTCGGAGCTCGTCAACGGCGACTTCGTCGAAAAGGCCATCCCCTCGAGCGAGCATGGCGTGACGCAGAACCGGGTGGGCATCCGGCTTGGAGGTCCCTACATGCGGCGGCCGGGCGGTCGCTACCCCGGCGGCTGGTGGATCGCCACCGAGGTCGACATTCGGCTGGGTGAGGACGTCTTCCGTCCCGACCTGCTCGGCTGGCGCAGAGAGCGGGTGCCCACGCTCCCCACGGACCGGCCGACCGCCGTGCGCCCCGACTGGGTCTGCGAGATCGTCTCGACCTCGAACGCCGCGCACGATCGCGTCGTGAAGATGCGCGCCTACCACCAGGCCGGCATTCCCCATTACTGGCTGGTCGACCCCTCTGAGCGGACCCTGGTGGTGATGCGGCACGCGGCGGGCGGGTATCTCAACGTCCTCGCCGCGACGGCCGACGAGACGGTGCGCCCCGAGCCCTTCGACGCCATCGCGTTTCGCCTCGCCAGCTTCTTCGACGACCCGGCCGACGACGAACCCTGAGGCTTGCCTCGAGGGGGTCTCCTCGATTTCGTCAGGTCTTGAGCTGCGCCGAGTGCATCGCGGCGACGACCGGGTGCAGGCGCCGCGGGTCGAGGGTGAGGAGATGGAACGAGACCGAGGCCGAAGAGCGTGCGCAGCTCCTCGTGCACCACCTCGGGCGCCGCGACGATCCCCACGCCGTCGGCGGCCATCGCCTTGAGCAAGGCGCTGTCGTCGAGCTCGGCCACGACGCGGGGCTGCACGTGGAGGCGCGCGAGCGCGGCGTCGATGGTCTCCCGCTGGGTCGAGCCAGGCAGCGGGAGGATGAAGGGCGCGTCGTTGAGCGACTGGGGGTACGAGGGCCGCAGCTTGCGCTCGAGGCCCTGGGTGCAGAAGAGCCCAAGGCGCGAGCTCCCGGCGTGCGCCACGCTCACCTTGACGGCCCCGGCCGTGGCGTCGTCGCTGAGCAACACGTCGAGGTGGCCCCCGGCGAGCTGACCCAGCAGCTCGATCTGCGAGCCGTGACTCACGCGCACCCGCAGGCCCGCGTGGAGCGCAGGGGCGAGCATGAGGTTGGTGACCAGCCGCGGCACCGAGCTCACCACCCCCACGCGACCCGGCGTCCGCTGCGGTTCCTGGCCCCGGGCGACGACCAGCACCTCACGGCCCAGCGCGAACAGCTCGTCGGCGACGCGCGCGACCCGCTCGCCCTGCGCGGTGAGGGCCAGCTTGCGACCCTTCTTCTCGAGCAGTCGAACGCCCAGGCGGTCCTCGATGGCCTTGAGCTGCGCCCACACCGTCGAGGGCGTCACGTGCAACGCCTTCCCCGCGGCGACGAGCCCCCCCTTGCGGGCGACCAGCCAGAAGCACTGGAGATGGTGGTAGTTGAGGGACTCCATTTGAGGTTTCGTTATATCAGAAAGATTCGATAGCGGATTTCGTCATGGCAACAAAGTGTGGCGATCGTAGATCAACCCCATGAACGAAGAGCGAGACGCGGCGGTGAAGGTGTTCTCCAGCCTGGGCTTCAAGGGTCCCGGGGTGTACCTGGCCGAGCTGATCCCCGCGATCGAGATGGCCTGGGCCGACGGCCTGGTCCAGCCCAACGAGCGCGCGCTCCTCGAGGCGTACTGCGAGACGCTCGTGAAGAGCCTCAACCAGCAGGCCGGGGCGAACCTCTTCTCGGTCGGCCTCGCGCTCAAGACGTTGGACCGCATGCTCGACCACCGGATGAGCCCGTCGCAACGCCAGGGCGCGCTGTGGGCGCTGCGCATCTGGTCGAAAGGCCCCATGGGTCACCTGATGCGCAAGCGCATCGTCGAGTGGAGCGAGGCGGTGGCCGCGGTCGACGGAGCCCCGGTGTGGGACACCCGTGAGCTCTTCTGGCTGCAGACCATCAAGCGCACGCTGGAGTTGGTTTGAAGCGCCCCCTGGCGGCGCTGCTGGTGCTCGTCGCGTCGGGCTGTACCTTCCTCCGTTCCAGCAAGCCGGCGCTCGTCAGCCAGTCGCTCACGCAGGGGGGCAACGCGTGCGTCATCGTGCTGCTGCCCGGGCTCGGTGACGCGCCGTCACACTTCTCGCAGCACCACTTCGAAGGCGCGCTCGGCGCTGACGCCGGCTGTGACCTCGAGGTGGTGGACTCCCACTTCGGCTACTACCGCGATGGGGTCATCGCCCAACGGCTCGGCGAGCGGCTCGTCGAGCTCGACAGGCGGTATGCGCGCGTCTGGCTCGCTGGCGTCTCCCTGGGGGGCTACGGCGCCGCGCTGACGGCCCAGGCGTACCCCCACCTGGTGGACGGGGTCATCCTCATCTCACCGTTCCTCGGGGTTCCCCGCTCTGTGCGGCCGCTGGTGGCGCGCATCGAGCGCGAGGGCGGGCTCGAGGCCTTCTTCGACGACTCCGCGCACGAGCCGGGCAATCCGAAGAAGCACTTCATGAGGGTCGAGCCGCTCTGGCAGTGGCTGGCCGAGCGCGCGCGCGACGAGGGCGGGCCGCGCCTCGTGCTGGCCTTCGGTGAAGACGACGGGTTCGCCTGGAAGCACCGCGTGGTGGGCGCCGCGCTCGACCAGCGCGATGTCATTCACCTCCCGGGCGGTCACGACTGGACGACCTTCAGCGGGCTGTGGCGCGAGGTCGCGGCCGCGGCGCCGTGGAAGGGCTGAAGCCTGACGAAGGG
>JBBRUE010000934.1:0-2930 GCA_038248085.1 Myxococcales bacterium
GGCGTAGCCCCCGGCGGTTCCGAGGCAGAGGAGCAGCGCGGAGATCCCCAGCCCGATGCTCAGGCCGGTGACGAAGCCGGAACTCTGCGTGCGGGGCGCCTGGGGATTGAGTGGGGTCATGGGGGCGGAGCATAGGGTGCCCCGCACCGGTTCGCGCGGGAGTAGAACGGAGCTGATGGATGCGCTTCCTCGCAGGCTCGCGGAGCGGGTGGCGGAGCTGGTTCCCGGCTCCACGGTGGAGTCCTGGGTGGCGATCGGGAGGGACTCCAGCGGCGACGAGACGCTCAAGGGGTTCGGCTACGCGCGCGTGGTGAAGGTGGTGCTGCGCCGGCCCGATGGGCAGCAGGCGGCGCTCGTCTTCCACCTCGCGAACGCCGACGACTTCGGCCACGACCGGCGGGCCGACCGCGCGGCCAACCAGGTGCTGGCCTTCGACACCTTCAACGACGTACCGCGGCACGTGCGCGCGCTCGACGTGGGCGCGGTGGGCGCCGACGGGCGACTCGTGTCACTCACCGGCACCGGGGAGTTCTACCTGGTGACGGAGTGGGCCGAGGGCGAGCTCTATGCGGGCGATCTCCGCCGGCTGGCCACCGGGCCGTGCACCGGGCTCGATCTCGCGCGGCTCGACGGGTTGACGCGGGCGGTGCTCGACGTGCACCGCCTGCCCGGCACGCACCCCGCGGCCTACCCGCGCGCGCTCCGCGACCTGGTGGGGAGCGGCGAGGGCATCGCCGGCATCGTCGACGGTTTCGGTGACGGAGCGCCGGGCGCGCCGCGGGCCCGCCTCGACGCGATCGAACGCCGCTGCCTCGGGTGGCGCCAACGGCTCAAGACGCAGACCGGGCGATTGCGGCGCACGCACGGCGACTTCCATCCGTTCAACCTGCTCTTCGCGCAGGCGAGCGCCGAGCCGCGGCTCCTCGACGCGAGCCGCGGCTCGGTGGGAGACCCCGCGGACGACGTCACGTGCCTCGCGCTCAACTTCGTCTTCTTCGGCCTGGGCCACGAGTCGACCAGCGGGGCGTTGCGCGCGCTGTGGCGCCGGTGGTGGGACGGGTACCTGCGCGAGGGGGATGCGGGCGTGCTCGACACCGCGGCGCCCTTCTTCGCGTGGCGCGCGCTCGTGCTGACCAACCCCGCCTGGTACCCGCATCTCACCGGTGAAGAGCGGCACCGGCTGTTGTCCTTCGCCGAGCGTGCGCTCGACGCGCCGCGCTTCGATCCCCGCTGGGGCGAGGCGGCGATGGACGTCGCGCCGCTGCGCGTGGAGGCGCCGGCGCCGGGCGTGGTGGTGTGGCTCACCGGGTTGCCGTCGTCGGGGAAGTCGTGGCTCGCGCGGCGGACCGCGGAGGTGCTGGGGCCCGGGCGTTGCGTGGTGCTCGACGGAGACGAAGTGCGCGCGAGCCTCGTGCCCACTCCGGGCTACGACGAAGCAGGGCGCGAGGCGTTCTACGGCACGTTGGCGCGCATGGCGGCGCTGCTCGCGCGGCAGGGACAGGTGGTGCTGGTGCCCGCGACTGCCCACCGTCAGAAGTTCCGCGACGACGCGCGCGCGCAGGCGCCCCGCTTCCTCGAGGTGTACGTCGACACGCCGCTCGCGGAGTGCCGACGTCGCGACGTGAAGGGGTTGTACGCCGCGAACCCGGGTGCACTCCCCGGGGTCGGCGAGACGTTCGAGGCGCCGCTGCAGCCAGACCTCGTGGTGCGGCCGGGTGATGAGCGGCCCGAGCACACGCTCGCTGGGCTGGCGCAGACGTAAAATAACACTACATCTCGCCCCTGAATCCGCGAGTCTCCAGGGCCGACACTTCAGCAGGCTCCACCCCTTCGTCTGAGGAACGCTCCCATGCTCATCAAGAACGGCAGCACCGGCTCCAACGTCTCGCGCCTGCAGAAGGAACTGAAGGCGGCGGGCTGCAACCCGGGTTCGGTCGACGGCGTCTTCGGCCAGAAGACCCAGGCGGCGGTGAAGGAGTACCAGCGCAAGCACAAGCTCGGCGTCGACGGCGTCGTCGGTGACAAGACCTGGCACGCGCTGATGACGGACCGCTTCTCGCCGGGCACGGCGCCTGCGAAGCCGGCCCACCGTCCCGGGACGCCCGCGGCGCGCCCAGCCCGGCCTGCGCGTCCGGCGCGCCCGGCGCCGAACCAGCCGGTGGCGCGCCCGTCGCCGGGGAGCGCTTCGCACTCCGCGAAGGTGACCAAGATGCTCAACGAGGCCCGCTCGCACATCGGCTTCCACGAGGGGCGCAACAACAACAACCCCTTCAGCCACGCGCTCGGCCGCCCGAGCGAGGCGTGGTGCGCCGACTTCGTCAGCTACTGCGCGGGCAAGGGCGGGCTGCGCATGAACACCGCCAGCGCGCAGGGCGTGGCGAACATTCTCAAGGCGCGCGGCACGTGGAAGGGCCGCAGCAACCCGCAGCCGGGCGACGCGGTGACCTTCCGTTGGGACGGCAGCCACGGCTGGGCGGACCACGTCGGCATGGTGGAGAAGGTCTTCACCCGCGGCGGCAAGACGTACATCCAGACCATCGAGGGCAACTCGGGCGACAGCGTGCGTCGCAAGGTCTACGCGGCGAACTCGTCGGTCATCAACGGCTTCGGCACCATCAACTGAGCGGTTTTTTCGCGCGGTCGCAGTGATCCCCGCCCTCGTCTCTGCGTGAGCCGAGGGCGTTCTCATGTCGGCTGAGTCAGGCGAACCTTCGTTCTGGAGGCCGTGCCGCTCGACGAATCACGACGTGGTCGCCAGCCTTGCGCGGTCTGCGCCTCGGCTGGCCCCAATGGAAGCCGGCCGGGGTCCATAGGCACGGCACGAAAGTGTCCGGAGGCCGACGGTGCGTTACCCGGCGATCTTCTTCCGCGCGGCTTGCACCAGCGCGTCGCGGGCGCCGCCCTTGGCGATGGCGCGGAGGTCGTTGACC